>JBCKNC010000043.1:0-22437 GCA_038902915.1 Polaromonas sp. | reverse complement strand
CCAGCCCGAACCCAACTCCCGGCTGGCATAGACGAGCACGGCACCGATCATCAGCACAATAAAGGCAACCACCGCCTCCACTACATAAATGGCCGGACCCGTGCGGGCCTCACCATTGGTTTCCTCGTTCTGCGCCATAAGGAACGCTCCCGCTAAATTTGTTTCATGTTGAAGATGGGATGGCACCGATGAAGGTAGAACCGCGCCGGAGTTGCTGCCGGTAGTGTTCTTGCGGTGCCCCTCGGATGCCCGCGTTTATTTCGCCATGAACCCGGCTTCTTTCATCAGCTCACGATGCGCGTTCTCGGTGCTTCCCAGCCACTTGAAGAATTCCTCTCCAGTCATGAAAGACTGGTTAAAGGCGCCCTTTTCCATGAAGTCCTTCCATTCTGGAGTTTCACGCACCTTTTTAAACAGGTTCACATAAAACGCGAGCTGGTCATTGCTGACGCCTGCAGGCATGAATATGCCGCGCAGCATCACATACTCGATCGGCACACCGGCTTCCTTGCAGGTAGGAATGTCGTTCCAGGACTGGGTGGCGGTCACCTTGGCTTTGTAAGGCATGCGCTTGCTATCGAACACACACAGCGCCCGCAGCGTGCCGGCGCGCCATTGAGCCACGGCCTCGATCGGATTGTTCACGCTCGAATCCATGTGTTTGCCCACCAGTTGCACGGCTACATCGCCGCCGCCCTTGAAAGGAACATAGATGAACTTGGTGCCAGTGGCTTTTTCCAGCCCTACCGTAATGATCTGGTCTTCCTGCTTGGAGCCGGTGCCGCCCATCTTGAATTTGTTGGGACCAGCCGCTTTGACCGCGGCAATGTACTCCTGGGCCGTCTTGTACGGGGCTTCGGCATTGGTCCACAGCACGAACTGGTCCAGCGCCAGCATGGCCACCGGAGTCATATCCCTCCAGTTGAAAGGTACACCGGTTGCCATCGGAGTGGTAAACAGATTCGACAGGGTGATGACAATCTTGTGGGGGTCGCCCTTGGCCGCCTTGATTTCAAGAAAACCTTCGGCGCCTGCGCCGCCTGACTTGTTGACGACGATCATTGACTCTTTCATCAGTTTGTGCTTGATGATGATGCCCTGCATCAATCGGGCCATCAGATCGGCGCCACCGCCGGTGCCGGCGGGCACGACAAACTCCACCGGCTTGGTGGGTACCCACGCTGCGAAAGCCGGCGCTGCGGCCATCAACGCGCCTACCGCCAAGGCGCCGGCGGTAGCCCGGGCAAATCCTGAAACGAATTTTGATCTAAGGGTTTTCATCATCTTGTCTCCTGTGTTGGGTAACTATGGTTTGGCCTGAAATTTTCTTGGCGATTCAGTTGGCCAAACGTGAATGTTACATGGTCGTACCAAGTGTACAAAATTACTCTTGACGGGGGTCAAGTTTGCTCAATTTTCAAGCAGTTCAAGGGTTTGTCCGGTAATGCGACGAAAACCATGAAGAAGCAATTGCTGTTGGTTGGTTTGTTTTACTGCGCCCCGCCCGAGGGGACGGTCCTGGCGATGGAAAAAGCGCTGGAAAAATGCCCTTGGCAGAGGATTCCTATGTCAGCGCTCAGCCGGCTGGCCCAAGCCGCACCTGCCCGTGTTCTGTCTCCATGGTTCTGGCGAGCAGTTTGACCAGGGCATACACGGTATCGATATGCGGTGTCGCGGTCTGCGTCAGGCGCCCGAGCTCCACCACCGATCCTACAAGCGCGTCGATTTCCGGTGCGCGGCCGGCTTCGATGTCCTGCAGCATGGAGGTTTTGTGTTTGCCCACCTTCTCGGCACCGGCAATGCGCTTTTCCAGCGTCACGCGGAATTCGATGCCCAGCTTGTGGGCCACCTCCTGGGCCTCACGCATCATGCTGGCGGCCAGTTCGCGCGACAGCGGGTACTGACAGATGTCCACCAGGGTGGAGTGGGCCAGGCTGCTGATGGGGTTGAAGGTGAGGTTGCCCCACAGTTTGAGCCAGATCTCGCTGCGGATGTTGTCCAGCACCGGCGCCTTGAAGCCGGCTCGGGTGAAGCAGTCTGAAATCCGCGTGACGCGTTCGCTGACCGAGCCGTCGAGTTCGCCGACCGGAAAGCGGTCGCCCTCGATGTGCCTGACCACACCCGGTGCCACCAGCTGCGAGGCCGGATAGACGACGCAGCCGATCACGCGCGGCGCTGGAATCTTTTCTGCGAGCACGCCGTTCGGGTCCACGCAGTGCACCCGGCTGCCCTCGAACGCGCCGCCATGCTTGTGGAAATACCAATAAGGGATGCCGTTCTGCATGGTCACCACCGTGGTGTCGGGCCCGAACAGTTTGGGCAGGTCGTTGGCCACGGCTTCCAGCTGGTGCGCCTTCAACGCCAGGATCACGAGGTCTTGCTGGCCGGCTTCGACATAGTCGTTGGTGGCCTTGACACCGGACGCAATGTGCTCGGTGCCATCGTGCATGATGAGTTTCATGCCGTTCTTGCGGATGGCCTCCAGGTTGGCGCCCCGCACCATGAAAGTGACGTCTTCGCCGGCCAAGGCCAGCTTCACGCCAACGTAACCACCGATCGCGCCGGCTCCAATGATTGCAATTTTCACACGCTTACTCCCGCAATAGAAACATTATTCGAACCGGTTACTGAGCCTGCCGATGCCGGCAATCTCGACCACGACGGTACTGCCCGGCTTCATCGACCCCACGCCGATCGACGTTCCGCACAAGATGATATCGCCCGGGTACAGGGTCATGTCCTGAGAGATCAGGCTGACCAGCTGCTGCACCGAAAAACGCATGTCGCTGATGGGGTAGTTCTGGCGCAGCTCCCCGTTGAGCATCGTCTTTACCACCAGCTTTGCCGGATCGAGGCCAGTGGCCACGGCCGGCCCGAACGGGCAAAAGGTGTCGAAACCCTTGGCACGTACCCACTGGGCAAACGATGTGTCGCGATTCAGGATGTCGGCCGTCGTCACGTCGTTGGCGCAAGTGTAGCCTAGCACATGGTCCAGCGCCTGGGCTTCGGCAACGGCCTTGCAGGTCTTGCCGATGACAATGCCCAGCTCGCCCTCGAAGACTATCTTGGCATCGCCTGCCGGTTTGCGGATGGTCCCGTTCGGATCCAGGTAGGAGTTCGGGGCCTTGATAAAGTAGAGCGGTTCGGCCGGCACCGCCAGCTTGAGCTTTTCGCCCAAGGCATGGAAATTGTTCCACAGCGCGATGATCTTGGTCGGCTGAACCGGCATCAACAGTTGGACCGCGGACAGCGGCAGCATCTGGTCCGTGGGAACGGCGCCGGTGAACATGTTGCCCTCGCAAACCCTCACGTGCTCGCCTTCCAGAGTCCCGAAGCGAATCGTGTCGCCATCCGTGAAACGCACCCAATGGCGTGATGCCCCGACCCCTGAATCCTGAAAGACAGCCGGCGTGCCGATTGGCGCGGCTTGACGCACGGCCGCCGCCCCGATCACGCTGCGCACCGGGTGAGCGAATCGCTGGTCCGGCCGACGTACGGTGTTGCGTATGCCCGGTTGCCGACCCCGCTTGCGTAGCGGCGGGCCTTGGCCGCTTCGATGGCGTCGACCAGGAAATCAGCTTCGTAGGCACGCAGCAGATGCGATTGCTCGTTTTGCAGATACGCGCGCAGGCCGTCGCGGCCGTGCGCCGACAGGCCGGTGTAGGTGCTGGCATCCCAATGCCAGTTCAGGCCCAATTCCTCGAACGCGGCGTTGTAAGCGTGGCGATGGGCCTCGGCGGCCGGGTCGGTGGGAGTCTGGGCATGCAGGACTTTGAACATGGTCATGCCTCCCGACGAGCCGCCTCTAGGGAGGCATGCGCCCCCTCGGGGGGCAGAGAACGAATGTGAACGTGGGGGCTCATAGTTGCTCCTTCAGTGGTTTGATGCGCTTGCCGGTATCGGATACACCAGCCTGGATGCAACTATAGAAAGAAAGAATGATTAATAACAGTTAAAGTATTTAATCGTAATGATTCGTCATAGGTTATGGTTTAAAAAGGCTTCCAAATGAAAAATGCAACCTTGCGTCAACTCAAGGTGTTCGAGTCCGTGGCCCGCAACCTGAGCTTTTCGCGGGCCGCCGAAGAATTGCACCTGACGCAGCCGGCAGTGTCCACCCAGGTCAAGAAGCTGGCGGACCACGCCGGCCTTCCGCTGTTCGAGCAGCTCGGCAAGAAAATCCATCTCACGCCCGCCGGGGAGGAGATGTTGCACTCCAGTCGGCTCATCATCCAGCAATTCAAGGAGGTCGAGCAGACCATGACGCAGTTCAAGGGCGTCTCCGGCGGAAAGCTGAACGTGGCGGTGATCAGTGCCGGCGACTATTTCTTTCCGCGGCTGCTGGTGGAATTCGCGCGCCGCCACTCAGGTGTGACGCTGAATTTCGACGTCTGCAACCGCGAAGAGCTGCTGGAGCAACTGACCAACAACGTCACCGACCTGGCCATCATGGTGCGCCCGCCGCTGGACATGGACACGGTCAACGAACCTTTTGCGCCGCACCCCTATGTCATCGTGGCGCCGCCCGACCATCCCTTGGCCGCCAGGAGGCGCATCCCGGTGTCGCGTCTGGCGCGCGAGCCTTTCGTGGTGCGAGAAAAAGGCTCCGACACCTGGAATTCCATGGAGGAAGGCTTCGGCGGGCACCTGGCCGAACTCAACATCGCGATGAAGATCAAGAGCACCGAAACCATCAAGCAGGCGGTGATCGCCGGCATGGGTGTTAGTTTTTTGTCGGCCCACACCGTCAGCCGCGAGCTGCAGGCGGGCAGTCTCACCGTGCTGGATGTGCAGGGTTTTCCGCTGATGCTGCACTGGTACGTGGTGCACCGTAAGAATAAACGCCTGCCACCGGTGGCGCAGGCTTTCAGGAGCTTTTTGCTGAACGACGGCGAGGCCTTGATTGAGCAGACGGTCGGCTTCAACCCGAAGCGCAAAGACTAGCGCAGGGTTGTTTCAGCGCAGCAGAAAATACGCCGCCAGCGCGTACAGCATCACGCCGAATACCTTCTTCAGCGGCCGGATGTCCATGCGGTGGGCCGTGCGCGCGCCCAGAGGTGCCGTGCTCATGCTGGCCAGCGAGATCACGGCCAGGCCCGGCAGGTAAAGGTAGCCCACCGAACCAGGCGGCATCTGCGGCAAGCCCTGCCCGGCCCAGATGTAGCCCAGCGTACCGGCCAGTGCGATCGGAAAACCCAGCGCGGCCGACGTACCCACGGCATCGTGGATCTTCACGTTGCACCAGGTCATGAAGGGCACCGAGACGAAGGCGCCGCCCGCGCCTACCAGCGAAGACAGCATGCCGATCAGCCAGCCCATGCCGAAGGTGCCCAGGCGGCCGGGCAAGGTGCGGGTGGGCTTGGGTTTGCGGTCCAGCAGCATCTGGGTGGCGGAGAACGCCACGAAGATCGCGAACAGAACACTCAGGGTCTTGCCTGGCAGCGCCACAGCCACCTGCGCGCCGACCAGAGAGCCCAGCAGGATGCCGGGCACCAGCAGGCGAACGATGGGCCACAACACCGCACCGCGCCGGTGGTGCGCGCGCACGGAAGACAGCGAGGTGAAGCAGATTGTGGCGAGCGAGGTGGCCACGGCCATCTTCACGGTGTAGTCTTGTGGGAAACCCTTGGCCGTCAGGATGAAGGTCATGAAGGGCACCATCAGCATGCCGCCGCCAATGCCCAGCAGGCCCGCAAGAAAACCGGTAGCAAGGCCTAGCAGGGCAAGTTCAACAATGAGTAGTGGCTCGAAGGTCATGCGGCGGGCGGCTGCAAAAATTGGGTGTCTGCGAGTGCCACTGGGCCGTCATCCTGAACCAGGGTTCAGGTGGGCGAGGGCAGTCTGGTTTCGGGTTCGTCTGACGCGAGACGATCACGCCTGCCAGACAATTTACCAAGCCCGTGCTCTAAGAGCATTGGTACAAGGAAATATAAAGCCCAATATGCATCGCAGACCGCTCGATTGTAGGCTTTTGCGGGAAGCACCCAATCGACATCTAGGCTTAGATCTCGGCCTACAGCAGTTGTCCGTCGGCATCCAGTGCCGCATCGAGTCGCTGCAACAGCGCTATCAGCTGTGGGTGCGCCTGCGTTGCAGCCCTGTCTGCATGGACGGTTTGAACCATGCCTGCTTTGCGGTCTGCTGAGGTGGCTGCAACTGGCTCTGCTGTTGAATGCGCCGAAAGCTCAAAAGCCAGATTGAGTGCGGCCAGCACGGCGATGCGGTCACGCGCCTTGATCTTGCCGGCATCGCGGATTTTGCACATGGCCATGTCAACCCGGTTAACGGCATCAAGCATCAGGGCATCGCCGTCTTCGGGGCAGCCCAGCAAATAGCTCTGCCCCATGATTTGTACTTCGAGTTGTTTCATCGGCCAGTTCCTACCGGTGATGGCAGGTCGCTGCTGGCGTTTTCGGGCAGGCGCTCCAATAGGGCATCGACCCTGGCGCGCGCCGCACCCAGGCGTGACTTGAGCGAATCGCGTTCCTGCGTCAACATGGCAAGCTGCTCGCCCAGCAGGCTGTTGGTACGCTGCAATTCTTCATGGCGCAATAAGAGCCGTTCTACCCGTTCGGTAACTTGCTCAATCACGCGCTCGGCAATCTGGTCGCTGGGGTTTTGGTTCTCGAACATGGCAAGTCAGATTGTAGGGTTTGCCGCCTGATGCAGCGTAGAATCTTGCCTGTTGGTGCTCGCGGTGTGGTTCACACGCCGCAGTTCAACGGGAAGCAGGAGAGAGTCAACGCCATCCGCACCGGGTCAGCCCGGGCCGATTTGCGCCGCGATTTTTAACCTGCGCTGCCCCCGCAACGGTAAAACGGACGAATGTGCCTGCAAGACTTTTCTTGCCGGCACATTCAGCTTTCATCACAGCCACTGAGTGCCCTGAACAAGCACATGGGAAGGCGATGAAGGCAGCTCCGTCAGCCCGGATACCGGCCAACAAGGTGGGTGTGCGTGTCATTGATTTGGCACGCCGCTCGTATCGCTCATGCACTGGCGGGGAAGCTGGTGAGAGCTTTTTGTTGATTGTTTATCTCATGAAAATCTGTACTTCCCATGTGCGCCTGGCCGTGCTCGTCCTGGCTTTGCCCGTTACCTCTGTCGTGCTCGGTCAAATCGGGCCTTCCACACCATTTGCCTTGAAAGAGGTGGTGGTGACTGCCAACCGGGTGCAGCAGAACGTTCAGTCGGCACCGTTTTCAGCAGTCGTGCTGACCGGTGAGCAGATTCTTGCCTCCGGCGCGACCGATGCCAACGAAGCTATTCGCCGCCTGGTCGGCATTCCATCGCGCACCGATTTGCGCGGTGGCCGCAACTATTCGCTGGACCTCATGGGTTATGGTGCCACCGCCAACCAGAACGTCGTGGTGATCGTCGACGGCGTGCGCATCTCGGAAAACGAATTTGCTACGGCGCGCCTGAGCGCCATTTCGCCAGAAATGATCGAATCTATTGAAATCATTCGTGGCGGCTCTTCCGTGCAATGGGGCGAAGGTGCCAGCGCAGGCCTGATCAATGTCGTGCTGAAGAAAAACGCTGCCGCGGGTATCAGGGGTTCTGCGAGCATCCAGGGCGAAAGCTTTGGTGGCAGTGACGTGCGTGCGCAGCTGCATGGCGGCAACGCTACCGTGGGCTTTAACCTGAATGCGCGCAATTACAAGACCGACGGCTACCGCGACAACAGCAAGAACACCCAGCAAACTTTGTCGGCGGGCATCAACGGCAGCATCGGCGGATTGGGTTTCAGGGCACGCGTCAGCACCGAGGATGAAAAGAGCCGCTTCCCCGGCGCGCTGACCTTTGCCCAATACGCTGCCAACCCGCGCCAGACTTTGAGTCCCGCCGACTTCGGAAATTTCACCGAAACCAGGGTCAGCGCGGGCATCGACTACAAACTAGATGCGTTCTCCTTTGCACTGGACGTTGCCAACCGTAACCGGGCTAGCGACGGATTTTTTGCGGCTTTCGGTGGTTTTAATTCCGCAGGCAAAAGCAAGTCGACCCAGATTTCTCCCAAGCTGACCTACAGCGATCGCATCGGCTCAAGTGCGCTCACTGTGGTGGCAGGCCTGGACTTTAACAACTGGGACTACAACTCGGTCAACAACTACGGCCAGAACGAAAATGCCAAGCAGGCTAACAATGCGGCTTACCTGAGCGCCGATCTTTTGTTGCCCACCGGCACGCGGCTGACCGCTGGCAGCCGGAACGAGAGGGTCAATAAAAGGGCGCTTGACCCGATCAATTCCGTCAACTACGACCGCAATGACAACCTGACCGCCTGGGATTTAGGCGCCAACCAGGCGCTGGCGGGCGGCTTCAATATCTATGGCCGTTCGGCCCGGGCTTACCGCTTGCCCAACGTTGATGAGAACCGTTACCTGGTCTCGGCACTGCGGCCACAGATCACCCGCGATCTTGAGGGTGGACTGAAATGGCAGTCTGCTGCCGGCAGTAGCGCTGGCATCCGTGCCTTCCGCCAGAATGCCGTTGACGAGATTGCGTTCGACCCGACGACTTTCTCCAACGTCAACCTAGACACGACTCGACGCAATGGCATTGAGCTTAACGGTAAGACGGCCATCACCCGTGACTTGAGCCTGAGTGGATCGGTTCAATCGATCACCGCGAAGTTCTCGGGTGGCCCGAATTCTGGCAAGGAAATCCCGCTGATCTCGCAGATGTCTGCGGCGCTGCGGATGGATTGGCAATTAGATGCGCGTCAGCGTCTGGGCTTGGGTGCGCAATTCCTTGGCGCGGCCCGCTTCGGCAATGACAACGCCAACACCTGCGCCCGCAAGATACCATCCAGCACATTGCTAGACGCGCGGTATGCATACAAGCTAGACAAGGTTGAGCTTTCTATTGCGGCTGACAACCTTGCCGACAACAAGAGCTACAGCCAAGCCTTCAGCTGCGTAACCGGCAGTATTTACCCCAACCCTGGCCGAGTCATCAGGGTGGCTGCAAAGTACTCTTTCTAGGGCACCTGTCGAATGGCCAATCTGCGCGGAAACAGGCTTCGACCCTTCGGTAAGCTCAGGACGGGCCAAGCTCAACCCGAACGGATCTTTGGAGCCCGCGCTGCTCGGTCTTTTAAGCCAGCGAAGCAAGTGCTTATTGTGTTTCTGCTCTGCCTCGCAGCGATGACGCCAGCCCAGGCTCTGCAACTCACCGACGACCGCGGCATTACCGTCACCTTCGCGCAAAGCCCGCAGCGCATCGTCAGCCTGCTGCCTTCGCTGACCGAAAGCGTTTGCGCCATGGACCAGTGCCAGCGCCTAGTCGGGGTGGACAGCCATTCCAATTACCCCGACAGCGTGCGGCGCCTGCCAGTGCTGGGCGGTGGGCTGGACCCGAACATTGAAGGCATTGTGGCGCTCAAGCCTGACGTAGTGCTGCTGGCCACATCCTCACGCGCCAGCCAGCGGCTGGAGTCGCTGGGCATCAAAGTAGTGGCGCTGGAACCGAGGAGCCATGCCGATGTCCGGCGCGTGCTGAAAAAGATCGGGCTGCTGCTTGAGATTCCCGAGGCGCTGGGCGCGGATCGCCTGTGGCGCATCATCGACGCCAGCGTCTCGGCGGCGGCCCAATCGCTGCCTGCGAAAGTTAGAGATGTGCGGGTCTATTTTGAAGTCAACCGTGGGCCGTATGCCGCCGGCGAGACGTCTTTCATTGGCGAAACACTCACACGTCTCGGTGTGAAAAACATCGTGCCCGCGGCACTTGGCCCTTTTCCCCGGCTGAACCCCGAGTTTGTGGTGCGCGCCAATCCCGACGTGATCATGGTCGGCAGCCGCAGCATGCAGTCCATGGCGGCCTACCCCGGCTGGGGCGGTATCAAGGCGGTGCGCGAGCAGCGCATCTGCGTGTTTGGTATCGACGAGTCCGACGTGGTGGTGCGCCCCGGCCCGCGCATGGCCGAGGCGGCCCGCATCATGGCGAAATGCCTTGAGGACAAAGCGCCGTGAGCCCGGGTTTTCCTAACCAGCACCGCCAGGCCTTGCTGCTGGCCGGCGGTTTGCTGTTGGCGAGTGCTGCGCTGTTGCTGTTGGGCGTGAGCGTGGGCAGCACCGGTTTCGAGAGTGTGCGCAACATGCTGCGCGACCCGCAGGCCATGCAGATCGTCTGGGACATTCGCTTGCCGCGTACCGCTGGTGCATGGCTGGCGGGCGCGCTGTTAGGCCTTGCCGGTGCAGTGGCGCAAGGCCTGTTTCGCAATCCGCTGGCTGACCCTTATTTACTCGGTAGTGCCTCGGGTGCCTCACTCGGTGTGGCGTGTGCGATGGTGCTGTTTGGCGTGTCGCCGCTGGCTACGCATTGGGTCGCACGTATAGGCCTGACGGGCGCCGCATTTCTGGGTGCAGTGGCGGCAGTGCTGCTGACGCTGCTGCTCGCCAAAGGCGTACAGCACACGCTGCGTCTGCTGCTGGCGGGTGTGGTGGTGGGCGTGGTGTTAGGCGCGACCACCTCATTGATCATGCTCTTTAGCCCAGACCTCATGCAGGCCATGCAGTCCTTCATGCTGGGCAGCACGGCCTTTGTCGGCTGGAATGCCTGCATCGTGATGGCCGCTATATTTGTAGTGAGTTTACTGGCGGCATGGTTGATGAGCCATGTGCTCGATGGTCTGGCATTGGGCGAAGCCACGGCCCAAAGCTTGGGTCTGCGTTTGCCGCAAATGCGCGCCGCACTGGTGGCGGTGCTGGCATTGGCGACGGGTACTGCGGTGGCGCAAACCGGCCTGATTGCGTTTGTCGGCCTGGCCGCACCGCATCTGGTGCGTTCGGTTGTCAAGACAACGCATGGGCGTTTGATTATGCTGTCAAGCCTGATGGGTGCGGTGCTGCTCATGGCCGCCGACATCTTGGCGCGCTGGCTGATTGCGCCGCAAGAGTTGCCGGTAGGCGTTCTCACTGCCGTGCTGGGCGGTGGCTATTTACTCTGGCTGATGCATAGGCATACCGGGCGTGGGTCGGGTTTATGACGGGCCTGAAGAGCATCGCATTGGCTGCTAAAGCGGTTAGCGCAAAGCTGGGCAATGTAGAGGTGTTGCACGCTATTTCAATTCAATTCCCGCGTGCCCGCTGGACCAGCATGGTTGGCCCCAACGGCGCTGGCAAGTCCACGCTGCTCAAGGTGCTGGCGGGTTTGTTGCCACACACAGGGGATGTCGCTTTGTTCGGGCAGCATGTGTTGCAGATGCGCGCCAAACAGCGTGCGCAGCAGCTTTCATGGCTGGGCCAGAACGAGGCTTCGGCAGACGACCTCACGGCGTATGACGTGACCATGCTGGGCCGCCTGCCGCACCAGGCCTGGCTGGCAGCGCCATCGCCAGAGGACGTGGCTGCGGTTGAGCGCGCCCTGCGCAGCACGCAGGCCTGGCTCTGGCGCGGTCGGCCGCTGGGCCAGTTATCGGGCGGTGAACGTCAGCGAGTGCTGCTGGCACGCGCACTCGCCGTCGAGGCCGAGGTGCTGCTGATGGACGAGCCGCTGGCCAATCTTGATCCGCCGCATCAGACCGACTGGCTGCTCATGGTGCGCGAGCTGGTTGCAGGCGGCAAAACGGTTATCAGCGTGCTGCATGAAATTTCGTTTGCACTGCAAGCCGACGAGATGGTGGTGATGGATGCTGGCCGTGTCACGCATCAAGGCAGTTGCGGCGATGCGCTGACGCACCGCGCGTTGGAGGTGGTTTTTGACCATCGCATTGGCGTACACCAGCTTGCAGGCCAGTGGATTGCACTGCCCAAGATTTCTACGTAAAAACTTCCAGCAGCCGATCCAGACCACCGGAATTAATCGCTACCATTGCCTGTTCGCGCACTTTGGGTTTGGCGTGGTAGGCAACTGAAAGCCCTCCCGCTTCCGAGCACGCGGCCATCATCGGCAAGTCGTTTGCGCCGTCGCCCATGGCAATCGCCTGGCCCGGCTCAATGCCCAGCATCGCACAGGTTTCCAGCAGCATCTTGCGTTTTTCCTCGCCGTCGCAAATATCACCCCAGGGCTGGACTATCATCTTGCCGGTCAGCACCCCGTTTTCAATGGCCAGCACGTTCGAGCGTGCAAAGTCTATTTGCAGTTGCGCCTTGATGCGGTCGGTAAAAAAAGTAAAGCCACCACTGACGAGCAGCACCTTCAGGCCGGCCGCTTTGCACGCCGTCACTAATTTTTCCGCGCCGGGGTTGAGCTGCAAGCGCTGGGTGTAAACCTGCTCCAGGTGCGCAACCGTCACGCCCTTGAGTAATGCCACACGCTGGCGCAGGCTGTCTTTGTAGTCGCTAATCTCGCCACGCATGGCGGCCTCGGTAATCGCCGCCACTTCCACCTTGCGGCCAGCGGCATCGGCAATTTCATCGACACACTCGATGTTGATGAGGGTCGAGTCCATGTCGAACGCGATCAACTTGAAGTCGCTGAGTTTGCGTGGAGTGGGCAGGTTTTGCATGACCAAGCCGGCTGAAGGTTCGATGTTCGGGTTCATGGGCGGGGTTCTTTATTTGAGGGCGCTTCTAGAAATTCGCCCGAAAAATGAATTTATAGAAGTGCCCTAAAGCATATGCTATGTCTTTGCGGTTTCCGTTACCTTCGGCTGCCCCAAACTCTTTAAAACATCCCGCACCATCTGCGCCCGGTCTTTGGCTTCTGGCAAGTCGCGTTCGATGCGCAGCTTGTCATTACCCGCCAGTTTGATGTGCCGGTTTTTTTGAATCAAATGCATGATGACCATTGAATCGATGGGGGGGTCTTTTTTGAAGGTGATGCTGATAACGCCGGGCGCGGCATCGACCTTGACGACACCGTAGGGCCGGGCGATGACGCGCAGGCGATGTACGTCTATCAGCGTCTGGGCTTGTGGCGGCATTTTGCCGAAGCGGTCTACCAGCTCTTCAAGCAGCGCATCTATCTGGTCCGTGGTTTTGGCGGTGGCCAGCTTTTTGTAAAAACTCAGGCGCAAATGCACGTCGCCGCAATAGTCGCTGGGCAGCAGGGCGGGGGAATGCAGATTGATGTCGGTGGTGACCGTGAGGGGGTTGAGCAAGTCTGGCTCAATGCCGGCTTTCAGGCAGCGCACGGCTTCACCGAGCATTTCGTTGTAAAGCTGAAAGCCGATTTCCATCATGTTGCCGGACTGGTTTTCACCCAGTATTTCGCCGGTACCGCGTATTTCCAGGTCATGCATGGCGAGGTAAAAGCCTGAGCCTAACTCTTCCATTTGCTGAATCGCCTCTAAGCGTTGGCTGGCCTGTTTGCTCAGGCCTTCAATGTCTGGCACCATCAGGTAAGCATAGGCTTGGTGGTGGCTGCGGCCAACCCTGCCGCGCAATTGGTGCAACTGCGCCAGGCCAAATTTGTCGGCCCTGGACATGACGATGGTGTTGGCGGTTGGCACGTCAATACCGGTTTCAATAATCGTTGAGCACAGCAGCAGGTTGTAGCGCTGGGCGACAAAATCTTTCATGACCTTTTCAAGCTCGCGCTCGGGCATCTGGCCGTGGGCTACGGCGATACGCGCTTCGGGTAGCAGCGCTTCGAGCTTTTCGCGGCGGTTTTGAATCGTCTCGACTTCGTTGTGCAAAAAGTAAACCTGGCCGCCACGCTTGAGTTCGCGCAGCACGGCTTCGCGGATCACGCCGTTGCTCTCGCTGCGCACAAAGGTTTTGATCGCCAGGCGCCGCTGCGGTGCGGTGGCAATCACGCTTAAATCGCGCAAGCCTTCAAGCGCCATGCCCAGCGTGCGGGGAATCGGCGTGGCGGTCAGCGTCAGCACATCGACCTCGGCGCGCATGGCTTTCATGGCCTCTTTGTGGCGTACGCCAAAGCGGTGTTCTTCGTCAATGATGAGCAGGCCCAGGCGCTGAAACTTCACATCGCTACTGAGCAGCTTGTGCGTGCCGACCACGATGTCTACCGTGCCATCACCCAGGCCTTTGATGGCGGCGGTAATTTCCTTAGCCGATCTGAAGCGGCTCATCTCTGCCACTTTGACGGGCCACTTGGCAAAGCGGTCTATCAGCGTCTGGTAGTGCTGCTCGACCAGCAGCGTGGTGGGTGCTAGCAGGGCGACTTGCTTGCCGCCTGTGATGGCGATAAAGGCTGCGCGCAAAGCGACTTCGGTTTTGCCAAAGCCTACGTCGCCGCAGATCAACCGATCCATCGGACGCGGCGAGATCATGTCCTGAATCACCGCATGAATGGCGGCAAGCTGGTCGGCGGTTTCTTCAAAGCCGAAATCGTTGGCAAAGCTTTCGTAGTCATCCGGCGAATATCTGAAGGCATGGCCTTCGCGTGCGGCGCGCCGGGCATAGATGTTGAGCAGTTCGGCAGCCGAGTCGCGCACCTGCTCCGCAGCTTTGCGCTTGGCTTTTTCCCACTGGCTGCCGCCTAAGCGGTGCAACGGCGCTTCGTCAGCACTGACGCCGGTGTAGCGGCTGATTTGCTGCAACTGGCTGACGGGCACGTACAGCGTGGCATCGTCGGCGTATTGCAGATGCAAAAATTCTTGCACCGAAGGTGAGCCGTCTGGCCCCAAGCCCAGGTCCATATTGACCAGGCCTTTGTAGCGGCCTATGCCGTGGGCGCTGTGAACCACCGGGTCGCCAATGTTGAGCTCTGACAGGTCTTTGATCAGCGCTTCAACGTCGCTGACCTGCTCCTGCTTTTTGTTGCGGCGGCGTAGGCTGGTACCTGCGGCGAACAGCTCGGTTTCGGTGATGAAATCGATACCGCCTTTAGCGTCACCCACGTCATCCAGCCAGCTAAAGCCCACGTTAAGCGCGGCGGTGGCGATGCCGAGTTTTTCAGTGCTGGTTTGAAAATCTTCCAGCGAATCAAACGCCGGTGGGCTAACGCCGCTGGCGCGCAAAAAATCCAACAGGCTTTCGCGCCTGCCATCGCTTTCGGCAAGAATCAACACGCGCTGCTGGGTATTGCGGATGTGGCCTTTAAGTTTGACCAGCGGGTCTTGGGCACCGCGCACCACGGCCATTTCACCCAAGCTTTCAAATTCCACATAATCCGTTCGCCCTGAGCCTGTCGAAGGGTGGTCAGAAGAGGCTTCGACAGGCTCAGCCCGAACGGATTTAAACGCCAACTGCGCATAGTTATTGGTTAAAGAATAAAACTGCTCGGCACTTAAAAACAGCGACTCGGGCGGCAGTGCCGGGCGGTCTGGTGCATCGCGCACCAAGCGGTAGCGGTCTTTGGTGTCTTGCCAAAAGCGCTGAAAGGCGGGCTCTAGGTCGCCATGTAGCACCACCGTTGCATCGTTGCCGAGATAGTCAAAAACCGTTGCCGTTTCTTCAAAAAATAGCGGCAGGTAGTACTCGATACCAGCCGTCGCCACGCCATTGCCGATGTCTTTGTAAATCCGGCTTTTGGTCGGGTCGCCTTCAAGCAGCTCGCGCCAGCGCTTGCGAAAGCGCGTGCGCGCCTCGTCGTCCATCGGAAACTCGCGGCCCGGCAGCAGGCGTACTTCGGGCACCGGGTACAGGCTGCGCTGGCTGTCGGGATCGAAGGTGCGGATGCTGTCGATCTCGTCGTCAAACAAATCAACCCGATACGGCACCAGGCTGCCCATGGGGAAGAGGTCAATCAGCCCGCCGCGCACGGCGTATTCGCCGGGGCTGACGACCTGCGTGACGTGGCTGTAGCCGGCCAGCGTGAGCTGCGCCTTCAGGCGTGCTTCATCGAGCTTTTGCTTGACCTTGAACTCGAAGGTGTAGCCCGCCAGAAAGCTGGGTGGGGCCAAGCGGTAGAGCGCGGTGGTCGCCGGCATGATGACAACATCTGCGCCGCTACCCTTGCTGCGCTGTTGAATGCGCCACAGCGTGGCCAGGCGCTCGCTGATTAAATCTTGGTGCGGTGAGAAGGTGTCGTAAGGCAGCGTTTCCCAATCGGGGAACAGCGCGCAACGCAAATCGGGCGCGAAAAAGGCCAGCTCATCGAGCAGGCGCTGCGCCGTGGCTGCGTCCGATGTGATGATGGCTGTCAGCTTGCCAGCGGCTTTTTCTCTCAGGCCTAGCTGCGCGATCAGCAAGGAGTCGGCTGATCCGACAGGCTGGGGTAGGGTGTGGCGTTTGCCGGATACGAGTTTGGGTAATTGCATTAACAAATAGGTAGCAAAAATCAGCAGAAAAACACGAGCACCCCAACTTCGAAAAAGGTGGGGTGCGTGGACAGCTTCTTGAGGGCCGATAGGTGCATTTTAGAATCTATGATGAACCTATGACGACAGCACCTGACAAATCCCGAATATTTGCCCTGATTGCCTGTGCCGGCAACGGTAGCCGCGCGGCAAGCGCAGGCCCTAAGCAGTACCAGACTTTGCACGGGCAAGCTATGGTGGCCCATACATTGAGTGCTTTTCAGTCGCTGGGCCAGGTGGTTTCCGGGCTGTGGGTGGTGGTGTCCCCTGACGATGATGGTTTTTTAAACGCTTGCCCCGGCTATGGTGCGGGCTTTGAGGTACTGCTCAAAGGCGGTGGCGCTACGCGGGCAGCTTCTGTGCTCAATGGACTGAAGGCCATGCTCACGGTTGCCAGTCCAGGGGACTGGGTGCTGGTGCATGACGCGGCGCGTTGCCTTATAAGCCCTGAACAGATCATGTCGCTGGTGGATGCCTGCAAGGGCGACGCAGTAGGTGGTTTGCTGGCGCAGCCCCTGCTAGATACACTCAAACAGGCTTCTGGCGGCCGTGTTTCAGCGACCATAGACCGCAGTGACAAATACCTGGCGCAAACACCGCAGATGTTTCGCATAGGCGCTTTGATAGCCGCGCTGGAAGCCGCTGAAAGAGAGGGCCGCGCGGTGACTGATGAGGCCAGCGCTATTGAGGCGATGGGTTTGAAGCCGCTGCTGGTCCCTGGCAGCGCGCAGAACTTCAAGATCACTTACCCGGAAGACTTTGCGCTGGCCGAGGCTGTGCTGGCGAGCCGTGCTGTTACTAAAAAGAAGGAACATCGTTGATGACTACGCCTGATTTTCCGAACATTCCCTCATTTCCCTCATTCCGTATTGGTGAAGGCTGGGACAGCCATGCGCTGGTGCCGGGCCGCAAGCTCATCCTTGGCGGCGTTGAGGTGCCGCACACGATGGGTTTACTCGGCCACTCGGATGCCGATGTGCTGCTGCACGCCATCATTGATGCGCTGCTGGGCGCTGCCGGGCTGGGTGATATTGGCAAGCACTTCCCGGACACCGATGCGCGCTTCAAGGGTGCTGACTCGATGGCCTTGCTGCTTGAAACGGCACGCCTGCTGACTGAGCGGGGTTTGCGCATTGGCAATATCGACAGCACCGTGATCGCGCAGGCACCGAAGCTGGCAACTCACATACCCGCGATGCGTGAAAAAATTGCACTGGCCCTGAGGCTTGATGTGGGCCGCGTGAACGTTAAAGCCAAAACCGCCGAGAAGCTGGGGCCGGTGGGGCAAGGTCTGAGCATGGAGGCGCGGGCGGTTGTGATTTTGTTTTAGAGTGCTATTGATTTGTGTGCATCCTTAAATTATTAGTATTCTTGTTAATGAAAGTCGTCTAAACTGATTTTCATTTTTCATGTGGCAGCCATTTTTTCCGTTGCGGCATTGGGATGAAGGAGACAAGTCATGAAAACAAAAAGCCTGGGCGCGGCAGCGCTGCAGGTTTCGGCCATCGGGTTGGGCCACAGCATGGGTGCGGATGATTTCAGCGCAGCCGGCCGCGCACAGTTCAACCGCCTGATCGCGAAGGCGCTGGAACTCGGCGTGACATTTTTCGACACCTCGGATGCCTACTGGAACGGGTTGCACGAAGAATGGCTGGGGGTCGCTTTACGCGATGCCGCTAAAAGTGCGCATGCTGCATTGCCTGCACGCGCGGTGGTGGCGTCGAAGTTTGGAAACATCACGCTTCCCGATGGCAGCAAGGCCACCAACGCACGACCCGAATATGTCATCGCCTGCTGCGACGAGAGTTTGAAAAGGCTGGGCACGGACTGCATAGACCTTTACTACCTGCACCGGGTCGACCCCAAGACGCCGATTGAGGAAACCATGGGTGCCATGTCGCGCCTGGTCGAACAGGGCAAGGTCCGCTTTCTGGGAATTTGCGAGGCTGGCGCGGCAACACTGGAGCGTGCGCACAAGGTTCATCCACTGACGGCGTTGCAAACCGAATATTCACTCTGGTGCCGCGATGCAAAGGAAGATGTCATGCTGACTTGCCGGCGCCTGGGCATCGGCTTTGTGGGCTATTCGCCCTTGGGTCGTGGCTTGCTCACAGGTGCCATTCAGAGTTTTGACGATCTCGCGACCGGCGACCGGCGCAGGATTCATCCGCGGTTTCATGGCGAGAACCTCGCACGCAACCTCGCACTGGTAGAGCAGATGGCGGCGGTCGCCCGACGTCTGGGCCTGAGCGCTGCGCAACTGGCGCTGTCCTGGGCCGTGGCCCAGGGCGATGACATCGTGCCCATTACCGGTACGCAGCGCGAGACGTATCTGCAGCAAAGCGCTGCAGCCGCGCAATTCGTGCTGAACCCCGCCGATTGCGCCGCTCTGGAAGCGATTTTTACGCCGCAGACGCGCGCTGGTGAGCGCTACCCGATGGAAATGCTGGCCGGCCTGGGCATCTAGTGCAGTGTTGCACGCTATCTGCAACACTACACTAGGCATCCCACCGGGCCGAGCCACCAAGCAACAACAAAAGGACAACATGAGTAAAGACCCGAGAGTTGACTCTGCCATCGCCCACTGGGCGCCGCGTTTTGTGTCCAATGGTGTTTTGCTGGCGGATTTTCAGGAAGTTACTCAAAGCATTGACAGGTGGGAGGATTGGTGCAGCGCATGGTCAAAGCGTGCCGCCGTCCATGAAACGCTGGGCCGCGAGGCCATGGCAGAAGGTTACAGGCTGAGCGCCAGCGAACATCTTTCGCGTGCGGCCGTTTACTACCACTTCGCCAAATTCGTTTTTGTTCACGATGTGGCGCAGATGCGCACAGCGCACATGAAGGCGGTTGAATGCAAACAGCTTGCGCTGCCTTACATGCGTCCACCGGCAACGCGAGTTGAAATCCCTTTCGAAGGTCGCTTTCTTGCGGGTTTCCTGCGACTGCCAGTTGGCGCTATCAGGCCGCCAGTGCTGATCATGGTGCCCGGGCTCGATTCGGCGAAGGAGGAACTAGAGGCTTACGAGCTGCCCTTCCTGCAGCGCGGCATCGCGACCCTGATGGTCGATGGTCCGGGCCAGGGTGAGGCGGAGTACGACCTCCCGATCCGCGGCGACTATGAAGTCCCGGTCAGGGCGATGGTCGACTGGGTCCTGACGCGCCCGGACATCGACAGCACACGCATCGGCCTGTGGGGCGTCAGCCTGGGTGGCTATTACGCCACCCGTGCAGCGGCATTTGAAAAGCGCTTGAAGGCCTGCATCGGCTTGGCTGGCCCCTACGATTTCCATGACACCTGGGAGCAGCTCCCTGAACTGACGAAAGAGGCTTTCCGCGTGCGCAGCCACCTGGCCACACAGGCGCAAGCCAAAGAGCACAGTGCCAGCCTGACGCTCAAGAATGGTGTTGCCCGGCAGATCGAATGCCCGCTATTTCTGGTGACGGGTAAGATGGATCGGCTGATCCCCTGGCAGGACACGCAGCGCCTGGCCGCCGAGGCATCAGGTCCGGTCGAATTAATGATTGTCGAAGACGGCAACCACATTGCCAACAACCGGCCTTACCGATACCGGTATCGCAGCGCCGATTGGATGGCAGGGCAACTCGGCCTTCCGAGGCAATAAAGGGCACTTCTATAAATTCATTTTTCGGGCGAATTGCGGCGTTGCGCGGTGCTCGAGGGGTTTTTGGGGTCAGAGTCCAAATTCATCGTGCCTTTGGCACGCCCTCCGGGTGCGATGCTCTGCATCGCAATGAAATTGGCGTCTGACCCCAATAACCCATTCCGGTTGCTCCGCGACCCTCGCATGAGCCCAAAGGGCGATGCGACACGCGTCTTGCACTTCATCCCGAAAATATGAATTTCTAGAAGTACCCTAAAGACTGAATTACAAGGAGATAAACATGACGACAAATCAACCCGGTGCATTCGCCCTGAGCCGACGCAAGCTGAGCATCGCCTGCGCCATCACAGTTTTGCAACTCGCCGCCACCGGTACCGCGCGGGCCCAGAGCCAGGGTTTTCCGAGCAAAACCATCCGGCTGGTGTCCGGCGTATCCCCGGGCAGTGCTTCGGACACCGTGGCGCGCATCGTCGCGGAAAAACTGCAAGCGAGCCTCGGCCAGCCGGTGATCGTCGAGAACCGGCTCGGCGCCGGCGGTCTCATCGGCGCCCAGTATGTTGCCAAATCTGAGCCGGACGGCCACACGATCATGGTGTACGCCTCGGCGTTCACCGTGGCGCCGTTGCTCAATCCGGCCGTGCTCGACCCGAAGGACCTGGCGCCGGTCGCCGTCATGGGAAGCGTGCCGACGGTGCTGGTGGTGTCCACCGCCAAGGGCTACAAGAGCGTCGCGGACCTGGTGGCCGCCGCCAAGGCGAAACCGGGCGAACTCGTCGCTTCCTCGGCAGGAATCGGCAGCGCCACCCACATGAACCTGGAGCGCTTTCGCATCTCCGCCGGCATCCAGGTCCTGCATGTGCCGCTGAAGGGCGCGCCCGAAGCGCTCACCGAAGTGCTCACCGGGCGCGCCGACTTCTACTTCGCGCTGCCGTTCCAGGTGGGCGGGCATGTCAAGGACGGCAAACTGCTCGCGCTCGCGGTCGGTTCGCCCAAGCGCAGCGCGCTGTTCCCGGATGTGCCCACGACCATCGAGGCAGGCTACCCGAACTCGGATTACAACTTCTGGATCGGCGCGCTGGTTTCCTCCAGGACGCCGCGCGAGATCCAGCTGCGGCTCAACCGGGAGATCAATGCGGTGGTGAATTCAGCCGAGATCAGGGACCGTTTTCTGAAGATCGGCGTCGTTCCGCTGACCATGTCGATGCCGGAGTTCGAGGCCATGCTACGCGAGGAGTTCGAGTCCAACGCGAAGCTGATCAAGGCGGCGGGCATACAGGCGAACTGATTTCCAGCCGTTTTTGACTCAAACGGCAAAAAAATCAAACTGCACGCAGCTTGATGTGCGCAGCCAGCCCACCTGAAGCAGTGTTGGCCAGGCTGAATACTCCGCCCATGCGCTGTATGGTTTTTTCGACAATGGTCAGGCCCAGACCTGCACCAGCTGCCGCTGTGCGGGCCGCATTGCCCCTGAAGAACGGACGCGTCAGTTTGGGCAGGGTCTCGCTGGACACGCCCTGGCCGTGGTCGCGCACCATGATGAGCACCCATTGGTCACGCTCCTTGGCAGTGATGTCCACTAGGGCAATACCGGTCTCGGGGGTTTTGCCGTAGCGCCGCGCGTTTTCAATCAGGTTGGACATGACGCGCAACAACTCCACCTCATCGGCCTGCACATTCAGCTTGTCGGGCAGGGTGACGGTGATGCGCAGGTCGTTGTAGTCGGCTACCGCATACACAGCCGCCTCGACGATGGCATTGAATGACACCGGAACCAGTTGCGCGGGGGCGGCGCGCGCGTAGTCGAGAAACTTGTCGATGATGGCATCAAGCTGCGTGATGTCTGCGGCCATGTGGGCTCTGGCATCGGCATCGGCCACGCTCAATTCGGTTTCAAGCCGCAGACGTGTCAGCGGCGTGCGCAGGTCATGTGAAATGCCGGCCAGCATGATGACCCTGTCCTGCTCGATTTTCGAGAGTTGCTCTGCCATGCGGTTAAAGCCGATGTTGACTTCGCGGATTTCGCTGGTGGCGGCTTTTTCGTCCAGCAGGCTGGCATCAAAGTCGCCATCGCGCATACGACTGGTGGCAAACGAGAGCAGCTTGAGCGGGCGGTTGATGAGCCGGGCAATCAGGGCCGCGCCCGCCAGCGACAGCGCCGTCGCCGTAATTAGCCAGATCAACCATGTACTGCCGCGTGAGGGGCCGATCCGCGAAATGTCGGTTTGCAGCCAGTAGGCATCCTGGTCAATTGAAAAGCCGACCCACAAACCTTTGACGCCATTGACATCGCTGGCCACCACCGTGCCGCTGCCCAGGCGGGTTTTGATCTCTTCACTGATGCGCTCACCCAAAGCGTCGCTCTCGAACAAGTGAAACTTGTCTCTGGGTTCATGCATGGTGATGCGTACTTTTTCTTCGTCGGCGAGGGTTTTGATGAGCGAGACACGGGCAATCGCATCGGAGTAGCGCAGCGCGGCACGGCTTAGGTTGACCAGTGACGCGAGCTGCTGCGCACTTTGAATGGCGCGTGGTTCGGATTCGAGCCAGCGATAGGTTTGCAGCCACGCCACGATGGAGCCAAACAGCAGCAGTGCCAGGAAGAAAAAGGTACGCCAGAAAAGGCTTAAACCCCGGCGTGGCCGCATCTCCAGGGTTTCAATCGGG
>JBCKNC010000042.1:0-22648 GCA_038902915.1 Polaromonas sp. | reverse complement strand
GTCTACGACCGCTTCATGAAGGTAAGCGAGGAAGCCTGCCTCGCAAACTGGCGCGCGGAGTTGTTGCGCGACCTTTCCGGCGCCGTGCTCGAGGTCGGCGCGGGCACGGGCACCACGCTGGCGCATTACCCGAAGGCGGTTACGCGCCTCGTGCTCTGCGAGCCCGATCCGCACATGCGGCGCAAGCTGGCTGAAAAGCTCGCTTCATCGGGAGCAAAGGCGGAGATTTCCGACGCTCTGGTTGAAAAGCTGCCTTTCGATTCTGCTTCCTTCGATGCCGTGGTCGGGTCCATGGTGCTGTGCTCGGTCGACGACCAGCGTGCCGCGCTCGCCGAAGTGGCTCGGGTGCTGAAGCCGGGCGGGCGACTTGTATTTCTCGAGCACGTCGCCGCCGACGGCAAGCTCGAGCGCCTGAAATGGCAGCGCCGCATCGAGCCCGTTTGGAAGCATCTGATGGGAAACTGCCATCTCACGCGGCGCACCGAGGCCGCGATCGCCGCAGCAGGCTTCGATTTCGAGCGCATCCAGCGCGAGAGCATCCGCAAGGCGCTGCCGATCGTGCGCCCGAGCATCCGGGGGATTGCCCGCAAGCGAATAGATTAGAAAAAGCGTAACCGTTCAGTCCCCGAGTGCGCATTTCGCCCATCCCGGGCACAAGCGGGGTGCCGACCTGCCAAATAGCGCAGCCCTACCCCGGCGGGAGCTTCAATAACCACCAAACATTCACCAGTCTGTGCGCTGATCTTCGGGCAACGACATATCGTATTGATCTGAAAATGGAATTACTGTTTTCTTACAACGATGCCCGGATCGAGTAGAGGCACAGCGCCATCAGCGGCTCGGGCATGATGCCGAAGAACAGCATCGCCAGCCCGTTTGCGCTCATCAGCACGCGCACGTCGCCGCGCGGCATGATCGGGGCGGTGTCCAGCGGCGCGTCGAAGTACATCAGCTTGACCAGCCGCAGATAGTAGAACGTACCGATCAGCGAGAACAGCACCGCGATCACGGCGAGCCAGACATAACCGGCGTTGATGACCGCCTGTAGCACCGCGAACTTGGCGTAGAAACCCACCGTCGGTGGCACTCCCGCCATGGAAAACATCAGCAGCAGCATCATGAACGCGTACCACGGGCTGCGCGCACTGAGTCCCTTGAAGTCTTCCAGGTTTTCTGCCTCGAACCCGCTGCGCGAGAGCAACATGATCATGCCGAAAGACCCGAGGCTCATCAGGACATACACGACGACATAGAACATGCCTGCGCTGTACCCGATGAGGTCTCCGGAAAGTATGCCGAGCAGTAGGAAGCCCATGTGGCCGATGGAGGAATACGCCAGCATCCGTTTCAGGTTGGTCTGGGCGATCGCTATGATGTTGCCGATGGCGAGCGAGAGCACCGCCATCACGATCAACATCTGCTGCCATTCCACGACCAGCTGCTCGGCACCGAGACCCTGTACCAGCAGCCGCATGATGAAGGCAAACGCGGCGAGCTTGGGTGCCGAGCCGATGAACAGCGTCACCGCGGTCGGCGCGCCGTGGTAGACGTCCGGCACCCACATGTGGAAGGGCGCCGCGCCGAGCTTGAAGCCCAGGCCGGCGACGATGAACACCAGCGCGAACACCAGCACCATGTCCTTGCCGCTGCCCTCGGAGATGATCTGGGCGATCCGCGTGATCTCGAGCGTCCCGGTGGTGCCGTAGAGCATGGACATGCCGTAGAGCAGCATGCCCGAAGCGAGCGCGCCGAGCACGAAATACTTCATCGCCGCCTCGGTTGCCACCGGCGAATCGCGCCGCAGCGCCACCATCGCGTAGAGCGAGAGCGACATCAGCTCCAGCCCGAGATAGACCGTGAGCAGGTGGTTGGCCGAGATCATCACCATCATGCCCAGCGTCGCGAACAGAGTCAGCGTGAAGAATTCCCCGCGGAACATGCCGCGCGCGGCGACGTAGGCGCGCGAGTACACCAGCATCATCATCACCGCTGCGTAAACCAGCAGCTTCAGCACGTCCGACATGAGGTCGTCTACGAACATGCCGCTGAAGGTGTAGACCGGCTCGGAGCTCGAGGTGATCCAGGTGATCGCCACGCAGCCGCCGAGCGCGAGCTGGGTCAGCGCGTAGGTGATGACGCGGTTGTCGTCGCTTACGAACAGATCCGCGATCAGGATCACGCATACCATCCCGAGCAGGAACAGCTCGGGATAGGCGGGCATAAGAGGGGTGATGTATTGCACGGTTCTATCTCCTGCTACGGCAGCTTGCTCTGCATGACGTGGTTCAGAAGGTCGTTGACCGGGGTGTGCAGCTGGACGGAAAAATTCATGGCCGGGTCAAAACCTCCATGATCTGCAACGGCGCCGCCGCGCCCACCTGCGCCAGCAGGTGATTCACGCTGGCATGCATCACGGACAACCAGGGCCCGGGATACAGACCGATTGCGAAGACCAGCATCACCAATGGAATGACGGCGACCAGCTCTCTGATATTCAGATCGGCTAGAGGGGTCGACAGGGATTTTACAACCGGCTCGAAGAGCGCCTGCCGAACGATCCGGAGCATGTAGAACGCGGACAGGATCAGTCCGAGGGTGGCCGCAGCCCCCAGCAGCAGATGCCGCTCAAAGGCGCCCACCAGGACTAGAAACTCTCCGATAAAGCTATTGGTGCCTGGGAATCCAAACGAGGCAAAGGAGAAAATGACCCAGAGGCTCGCATAGATCGGCATCGGCTTCGAGATGCCCACGAAATCCTCAACCTGGCGACTGTGCGTTCGGTCATAAAACTGGCCGATCGCAAGAAACAACGCCCCGGTTACGATGCCGTGATTGACCATCTGGAGAATCGCCCCTTCCACCCCCCGGGTGTTGAGCACGAAAATCCCCAGCGTTACAAAACCCATATGCGAGACCGACGAATAGGCAATGAGTTTCTTCAAGTCCGTCTGCGCCAAGGCCATGTAAGCCCCGTACAGGATTGCGACCACCGACAGCGTCATGATGAACGGACTGAAAGTGAGCGACGCCTGAGGCACCATCGGCAGACAGAACCGAAGAAAGCCATACCCGCCCATCTTCAACAAAATGCCGGCCAGGATGATACTGCCTGCCGCGGGCGCCTCCACATGGGCGTCCGGCAGCCAGGTGTGAAGGGGAAACATGGGAATTTTGATCGCAAAAGCAATAAAAAAGGCCCAAAACACCCAGAACTGGACCGTGGCCGAATAGGACTGGCCCATCAGGCTCTGAATGTTGAAGGTATGCCCTCCCGCGAAATACAGGACGATGATCGCGACCAGCAGCAGCAGGCTTCCCGCAAGCGTATAGAGGAAGAACTTGATCGCGGAATAGATCCGGTTCGGCCCGCCCCAGACGCCGATGATCAGGTACATCGGGATCAACATCGCCTCCCAGAAGACGAAGAACAGGATAAAATCCAGCGCCACAAAGGTGCCGATCATGGCGGCCTCCATGACCAGGATGGTGATCATGAACTCCTTGACCCTGGAAGTAATCGCCGTCCAGGAGGCGAGGACACAGATCGGGCACAGCAGCGTGGTCAAGAGGACCAGCAGAATACTGATCCCGTCCACGCCCACGGCAAACTCGATATTGAAGGAGGGCGCCCAGGGGTAACGTTCCACGAACTGCATCTCGTGGGTGGCCGTATTGAAGGCGAAGAGAACGGTAACCGAGATCAGAAAGTTGGCGACGCTCAGGCCCAAGGCGAGCCACCTTACCCAGCGGTCATTGCCGCGCATAAAACCCAGCATGACCGACCCGACCAGCGGCAGGAAGATCAGGATGCTCAAGGCGTATTTCATCTTCTGCGCTCTAAAACAAGATCAAATACACCAGGAACACAGAAACGCCGACGACCATCGCCAGCGCGTAATGCTGGAGCTGGCCGCTCTGGATCCGCCGCATGCGCAGAGCGCAGGCATGCGTTACCGAAGCCACGCCGTTCACGGCGCCATCAATGACGCGGCGTTCGAAAACCCACAACCATTGAACCAAACGCTCGGTCGGATTGAGGATCAGTGTGAGGTAGGCTTCGCCGAGGAAGGCATCGGCGCGAGCAATCGGATGGGCGGCCAGCCAGAGCAGGCCCCGCGCCCCCTTGCGGTAAAACCAGTCGGTGTCCAGGCTGATCTTCGGCTCCGGATCCAACTGCTTTAAGAGCAGCATAAATCCCAGGGCCGTGAACAGCAGCACCTGCAACGTCCCGACCACTTTATGCGTCGTGTACGGCACATAATCCACCGCATAGGGCAGCAGCGCATAGAGCATCTGCGGCGCCACCCCGATCCCCACGCACAGCAACGCCGCCAGCCCCATCGCCCACAGCATATTCGCGGGCGGCTCACTCACGCGAATCCCCGAATCCTTGCCGAAAAAGACGTAATACGGCAGCTTGAGTCCGGTATGCAGAAACGTCCCCGCCGAGGCCAGCGACAGCATCAGCCAGATCGTCGTCAGATGGCTCTCCTGCGCCGCCGCCAGCACCATTGACTTGCTCACAAAACCGCTGAACAGGGGAAAGGCTGAGATGGAAAATCCCCCGATCATGTACAGCGTCAGCGTGATCGGCATGCTCTGATACAGCCCCCCCAGCTCAGTCAGCTTGCGCTTGCCGGTCATATGGATCACCGCCCCGGCCCCCATGAACAGCAAGCCCTTGTATAGGATATGCGCAAAGGCATGGGCCGATGCGCCGTTCAGCGCCAGCTCCGTCCCCATCCCCACCGCCGCCACCATGAACCCTACCTGGCTGATGATGTGATAGGCCAATAAGCGCCGGATGTCGTTCTCCAGCACGGCATACACCACCCCGTAGATCGCCATCACCGCGCCCAGCCAGACCAACTCCTCGGTCCCCGGAAATCCACGGATCAAGCAGTAGACTGCCGTCTTGGTCGTAAACGCGCTCAAGAAGACCGCCCCCGTCACGGTGGCCTCCGGATAGGCATCCGATAGCCACGCCGACAGCGGCGGCACCGCCGCATTGACTAAAAATCCGATCAGGATCAAAACCGGCCCGATGCCGTTAACCGCCGTCGGCTCAAACGCCGTGCTGCCGGTTGCGACCAGCTGGATCACCACCCCGCCCAACAGACACACCCCGCCGAAGAGATGCATCAAGATATATCGAAACCCGGCGGCGAGCGACGCCGCATCGCGTTGCAGCCAGATCAAGAAGACGGAGGAGAAGAGCATCACTTCCGAGAAAATAAAGACGCTGATGTAATCGCCCGCGAAAACGATCCCCAGCGCCCCGCCGACGTAGATCAATGCCGCCGCGGAGTGCCCCGTCTTGCCCTTCTCGTGCAGTCCATACACGAACCCGATAAACGCCATGAGGATAAAGATCACCCCAAACAGCCGGCTCAGGGCATCCACCCGGCCCAAGATCAGCTCTTGCCCCAAAAAGGCATAGACCCCATACACCCCGGGTGAGGCGGCCAGAAGCGCGAGGCCCGCCAGCACCGGGATCAGCAGCAGATAGACCCCGCGAAGACGCCCCCGCACCCATGGCAGCAGCGCTGCTCCGAGAAAGAAAACCGCTGCCGGATGGAGAAAGAACCCCTCAGTCATAATAATTCTCGCGCTTCATCAATCCCGCATGCCCGACCAGCTTTGATACCACGATGATCAAGACACAGGAAATGAAGCCGTATAGCGCGCTAAATCCCGTCAGCGCCTCCCACCAAGACAGTCCTGCCTTCTTCGGCAGCAGCAGATCCAGCAGCACCAGAGCGACCAGCACGGCATAGAACAGCCACCGCGCAGTCGCACTGACTCGGATCGCTTCCACCCGCGCCACCCATTTCGGCGTTTCGCTCATCGAATCACCTGCTTTGCCAAGGTTAGAAAGGGTTCGGAATACAGGCCCAGCATCACTGTCACCGCCGCCGTCAACAGCAACGGCACGACCATCGTCCACGGCGCCTCCTGCCGCACCGCGCTCTCGCCTCCCGCCGGCGCCTCAAAATAGGCCTTGTACAGGATCGGCAAAAAATAAGCCGCATTGAGCAGTGTGCTGCTCAATAACACGAATAACAGCAGCGGCTGCTGCGCCTCAATCGAGCCCACTACCAGCCACCACTTACTCGTAAAGCCCGCCAGCGGCGGCACCCCGATCAGGCTCAAGGCCCCCACGGTAAATGCCGCCATGGTCCACGGCATGCGTCGGGCGAGCCCGCTCAACTCGCTCACCTGCGTCTTATGCAACGCGACATAGATCGCACCGGCACAGAAAAACAAGGTGATCTTGGCAAAGGCATGGACGCCGATCTGCATCACGCTCCCGACCATTCCCGCCGGGGTCAGCAGCGCCACTCCCAGGATCACATACGACAACTGGCTCACCGTCGAGTAGGCCAAGCGCAATTTTAAATTGTCCTGCGTCAGCGCGATCACCGAGGCCAACAGGATCGTCACCGAGACAAAGAAGGCCGTCGGTATCCCCACCTGTAGCCGCCCCAGCAGAGCCACCCCAAACACGTCCACCATCACCAGCACGACCGAGAACACACCCACCTTCACCACCGCCACCGCATGCAACAAGGCGCTTACCGGCGTCGGCGCGATCATCGCCGTCGGCAACCAGTTGTGCAACGGCATGATCGCCGCCTTCGTCAATCCCGCCATAAACAGTATAAAGATCACTGTCAGCAGGACCGGATCCGCTCCCGCCGGAAACAGTCCTCCCGGCTTAAACTCCAAGGTTCCGGCCACCACGTAGGTCAACATCAGCGCCGCCAGCAAAAAGGTCTTCGACGTCCCCAGCAGATACACCATGTACTTGCGGCCCCCCGCAAAGGCCGCCGCCGTCTGATGATGGATCACCAACGGATAGGTCACAAAGGTCAACACCTCATAGAATAAAAACAGCGTGAACAGGCTCCCCGAAAACGCCACCCCCAACGCCGCCGACAGCGACAGCGCAAAGCAGGCAAAAAAGCGCGTCTGCGCATGCTCCTCCAGTGTCCGCATGTAGCCCATCGAATAGACCGTCGTCACCATCCACAAGAACGACGCCACGCCGCCAAACAAGAGCCCCGGACCGTCCACCCGAAAACTAAGCGTCACACCCGGCAGCAACTCCACCAGCTGATACTTCACCACCCCGCCGGCCCACACCACCGGCGCCATCGACATCACCAGGATAAACTGCACCGCACCGGCTAATAGGCTCACGCCCTCCCGCAGGTTCGGCTGCCGACCCAAGGCCAACACCATCAAACCACCGGCCGCCGCAACCGCCACCGCCAACAACGGCACGATCGATACCACTGGCTGCATCTCGTTCATGATGACTCGTTACCCCTGCAGGCTGTCGAGGTCGTCGGCATGGATCGTGCGCAAATTGCGGAACAGCGCGATCAGAATGGCCAGGCCGATGGCGGCTTCCGCCGCGGCAACCGTCAGGATGAAGAAAACGAAAATCTGTCCGGCCGGGTCGCCCAGGTAGTACGAGAAGGCGATGAAGTTCGTGTTGACGGCCAGCAGCATCAGCTCGATGGACATCAACATGACGATCAGGTTTTTCTGGTTGAGGAAGATGCCGACGACGCCGATGACGAACAGCAGCGCTGCCAGCACCAGGTAATGCGACAGCGATATCAACCGCCCGCCCCTTCCTTTTTCACCGCCGGCATCGAAACCAGGCGCACCCGGTCCTGGCGGCGCACCGCCACCTGGGTGGCCGGATCCTGATACTTGCTATCCTTGCGCCGGCGCAGGGTGAGGGTAATGGCAGCCACGATCGCCACCAGCAGGATCACACCGGCGATCTCGAACGGATAAACATAGTGGGTATAGATCAGACGGCCCAATTCCTTGGTGTTGCTGTAGTCGGCGGCGGCAGGCGGCGGCGCGGACGTCTCTCCCAAGTCGAAATATCCTCCGCCCAGCACGATCGTCATGACCGCCACCATCACGCCGGCAACCACCAGCGACAGCGCCAGGTAATTCCAGTAGCCTTGCCGCAGCCGGTCAAGATTGATGTCCAGCATCATCACCACGAACAGGAACAGCACCATCACCGCGCCGACGTAGACCAGCACCAGCACGATGGCGAGGAACTCGGCCCTGAGCAGCAGCCAGATGCCAGCGGCGGTGAAGAACGCGAGCACCAAGTAGAGCGCCGCGTGCACCGGGTTGCGCGCGGTGATCACGCGCAATGCCGCGAACAGCAGGAGCGCCGCAAAGACGTAGAAGAGGGATAGGAAATTCAACCGCACGAGCCTAAGTATCTCACCGTATCGCGTCCTCAGAAAGGGATAAGGAGGGATAGGAAATTCAACCGCATGAGGCCAAGTATGACACAAAAAAGCGTCCTCAAAAGTCGTGCTTTCCTTGATGTGGTGATCTGAATTCCGAAGGAATCCTCAAGGTTTTTCCGCCCACCGGCACAAACGACATGCAAAGCTTGGCTGCGGGCACAACCCTAGCCCGGCGCAGTCGTCGCAACCCCCTTTTCAGGTTCAGCAGGTTCACCAGTCTGTACGCTGATCTTCGGGGTAGTCGGGGGTTGATTGGCTGGTCATATCCCAGTCCGGTTCGGTATCCACAGTCTCTCCCGGCTCCTGCGCGCCACAGTCATCCCACAGCGGTGGCCCGCGGTTTGGGCTTGGCTTGCGCCTCAGATGGAAGCGTTACGATTTTCTGTGCGCAGGTTAACATGTGGCATGTCAAGACCTGACCCCGTTGTTCTGTCGTTGCTAGAGTTTTCGACTCTGCTCGCGAACGATATCCTCCCGCAGCCGTGCAAAGGTCTTTTGCGCCTTCATCTGCGCCGGCATGGCGTCGAAGGTTCGCAGGGCGTCGGCGAGCAGTGATGCTTTGTCGGCCGGGTTGACCACCGCGGCGGCGAGCAGCGCGGCGGCGTAGTCGCGTTTTAGCGTGACGTCGTCACTGCGTTGCACTGCCGGCAAGCGGAAAAACGCCAGCGCGGGCTTGATGGCGTTATGGGCGTCGTAGAGCTTGGTCTGTCGCGCCAGTGCGAGTGCGAGTCGGGTGCGCGCAACGCTGGCGTCACGTTGGTTGCCGAGCGATGGCTCTGCATCACGCCGTACCTCCTCCAGTTCCTGGTGCGCGTACTGCGCCGCGGCAGCGTAGTCGCCTTTGTCCAGCAGGGCTGCTGCCGTCACGGCGTACCAGTTTGCTAACGGGACATCGCGGCCCGTGGCGCGCTGGTCACCCAACGAGGCCAGCCGATGCAGGCGCAACGCAATATGCTTGGCCATCTCCGGTTCCACCGCATCGAACTTGCCGTTGATGGCATCAATCCCGGCGCGAAACCGCGCCAGATCACCTTGCGCACTGAGGCGCGCGCCATCGTCATTGCTCAGCGATAAGAACCGCTGCAGATACTGCTCTGCGGCTCTGAGCGAGGCGGTTGCGCGATCCATCTGCCCGGCGTCGGCCAATGCCTCCGCGAGTAGGCCGTGCCACCAGATCAATTGGCGTGCTGAAAAGCCGTTGACGGTTTCAGACTTGTCAATCAGGAGTGCGGTTTGGAAGCCAGTCAGTGATTCAGCCACCTGACCCAGCCTGTAAAGGGACCACGTTACCGTGGCTTTGCCGAAGCGCAGATTGCTTTGCGAACCGGAGTTGCCGGGGTCGAGTGCCGTGACTTCAGCATCAGTGCGTACCGCCTCACGGGCGTAACGAAGCGCGCTCGCCACGCGCAGGCTCTGCTCCTCCATCGCCCCTAGTCCGTTGAAGCTAGTCGCTTTGGCACGCAATGCAGGACGATGACCGGGGCGCTGTTGCAACAGGCGGTCGGCGAGTTCAATGCTCTCCTTGTACAGCGGCAGGGCTTCGTCGCGTCTGCCACTACGCGCCAGCGCCTCGCCGAGCATCCAGCCGCTGCCGACATAGTCGGCCGTCGCCACCAGACTGCGCAGTTCAGTGGCACCTTGTTTCTTGGCGTAGGCGCGCGCTTGCTGCAAGTTGTCGATGGCGGCGGCAAGCCGGGCGCGTCGCAGGTAGGCAAACCCCAACCCTGCGCGCACCTTCGCTTCCGCCTGGCGCGCCAGTTCCGGTGGCGTCGGTCGCGTCAACAAGGGCTTGAGCAATGCCAGCGTCGCTTCGCCCACCTTGATGGCGGCCGCCATGTCAAACCGCATGTTGTAGAGGAAGACTTCCTCGACCCCGACGCGCCCTTGCACGATGATGGTCTCGTCGCTGTCGTCACCGCCGGTGCGCAGTTCAGCAAGCGTCTTATTGGCCGCGGCAATCTGTGTCGTTGCCTCGTCGGATTTACCGAGTGTGGCGAGCACGCGCGCGTAACGTGACTGTGCCAACGCGCTATTGCGTTTGCTGGCATGTGTGCGCGCTTCGAGCGGTAGCTGGCGGTAGTAGTCGACGGTTTGCTTGGCGAGGCTACCGACCACATCAAGGCGGCCAATCGGCGCCATTTCCTCGTAAAAATCATCGAGGATAAACACCACCAGCTTTTCGGCTTCGGCACGCGAGGCCTCGGAAATGGCGCGGGTGTTGACGGCTTGCGTTTCGGCCTGGTGCGCACGATTGGTACTGTAGACACCGTAGATGGCGCTGCCTAAGGCCACAACCGACAGCAGCGCGCAGCCGGCAGCGATTTGCCGTGCGCGAATCAGGGCTTTGTGGGTGGCTTGTTCGCGTTGCTGCTGGGCGTGCAGATTCTTTTCAGCTTGCTCGCGCGCTTCGCGCGCAAGCCGTGCCTCGCGGCTGGCTTTGACGACCCCGCACAGCACGTCGTGAGTCAGTTCCACGCGACGCCGATCGAGGCGATCTTCGGTGCGTAGCAACCGGCGATTGACCAGTGTCGCTAACGCATCCGGCGACGCGCCGGCCGTTGCAAAGGCTTTTTGTAGGCGCTCCTCGGCAATATTTTCACGGTAGCCGGAGTCGGTGAGTAATTCATCCTCAATCACCTTGCGCACGGCGGCGGGCTGGTCGGCGAGTGCGCGCTCGTAGAATTCCGCCAGGATGGTGTCGTGTGAGCCAGCGAGCAGATCGACCGAGATCTCGCTCCTGCCCTTGGCGATGCGCGCGTTGTTGAGCTCGCGGCAGATTAGCGACAGCAATGACGGCTCGACTTCGGCGTTGGGCAACTCAGAGCCACCGGCCACAAAACGCACGATGGACTCGGCCACCTCTTGCGAGACCAGCTTGCCACCGGGCTTGAGGACGGCTGACAACGCTTGGCTACCGGTCATGCGCGCCAGGCGCATGCGGTTTTGCGTGATCGATGGCATCACGCCTTTGACGCTTTCCAGATGCGCCAGATAGTCTTCGCGCAGCGCAATCAGGACGCGGTAATCCTCGCGGTTGAAGTCAAAGCGCTCGGTGACGGTGTCGTCTTCTTCGAGCAGCGCCTCAACTTTTTTGGGCAGACGATTTTCGACTAGATCGGCCAGATCCTCGATGAAACTCGCAGCGCGATTGCGACCGACATCATCGGCCTGCGCCAGCGTAAACACTTCTTCAAACTGATCGAAGATCAACAGCGGCATGACGGTCTTGCCGTTGGCGTCTTTCAGAATGTTGTCGCGGTGATGTAAAAACTCCCACAGCGATTCACCTTCGACGGCGCTGCCCGCGCCTGTCCATGAACCGGAAGCCGCGGTCGCCGCAAAAATGGCCTGCTTGATTTGCTCGGTGGGCGAGGGGGCTTCCGGCGAATAGTCGATGCGTACATAAACCGGGCAATAGCCTTCGGGCCGCAGGCGCGGCACGATACCGGCGCGCAGAATGGAGGTCTTGCCCAGTCCCGACTGTCCAAACAGCACGGTGAGCAATTTACGTTGCACCCGACGCCCGAGTTCGCTGACCTCTTCGTCGCGGCCATAAAAATAGTCGCGCGTGGCTTCGGTGAACGATTCGAGGCCCAGCCACGGGTGCTGTGCGTCGATTTTTGCGGTGTCGGCGGTAACGCCTGTGGGGGTCGGTGTGTTCATCGTGTTCGCCCCGTCAACAGCGTCTTCAATCGCTCAACAAACTCCGGCGTTGGCACTCCGCCCGCCATCTGCGCGATGTGGACGGCTTTGAATTTGTCCGGTACTTTGGCCGCGCGCTCGTCAATCGCGTCGATGGCGATGGGCAGAATAAAAATCGCGTCGTCGGCCATGTTGCGCGTGCGATCGAGCGCATAACTCCACTCGCGACGAAAGTAGCCTTCGAGTCGGCGCTCGGTAGTGGTCGAAATGATCGGGATAAAAAATGCGCAGCGGGCGATGTTTTTTTGAATCTTGCGATCGAAGTCATCGCCGCTTTCGAGCCGCTCCATGTCAAACCAGGTCTTGATACCTGCTGCATCAAACGCGGCTTTCATTTTTTGCACGGCGACCAAATCTTCTCGCGCATAGCTGATGAACACGGCGTTATCCGGCATGTCGCGTTGCGGTGGCAAAAAGCGCTGCGGGGTGCCGTTCATCGGCAAAATGTCGGCCGACTTGCGCCGCGCCATCCAGCGGCGATGCAGTTCATCGACAAAGTGTTCGGCGCCGGAATAGACACGGGTGCGCACGCTGACTTGTTGCAAGAACGCCATGAGACGCTCATCGCTGCCGCTGTGATCATCTGCCAGCACTTCGCCAACCTCGCGCGGGTCGGAAAGACGGCGGCGCTTGGCCATGCGCAGAAACAGACGTGCCAGCCAGTTCGAAAAGTTGCTGCCGATGAGCAGGATGTGGCTGTGCTCGAGTTCGTAGAACAGTTTTTCCGGGTTCAGATGCTCGCGCTGCAAGGCGCAGACGAATTCGAGCATGTCCTCATCAGACACCACGTAGGTGGGTGAAGCCGAACATTTGCCGAATAAGTGGTAAACCACGGGGCGCTGCAACTGCTCGCGCTCGGCGGGGATGTCGGTGACGCGATTGGGTGTATAGCTGATGACCTCAGTCGATTGCGCGCCAGCAAAGCGCTGGTTGTTGATGGCTTGTTCGAGAAACGAATCGAACGTGGTGGTGACAAACAAATCGAAGTCCGTAATCTCGGCGAGTTGCTTCAAGGCCTTCGGTGGCTCAAAGGTGATTTCGCGCAAGATGCTGCGAATACGCGTGTAGGTGTCTTCACGGCGACCGCGGGCAGACAAAAACCAGCACACCACGTCGTTCAAGGTATAGGGCTGGGGCAGCTGTTGGGTATCGACGCCGAGCTTTACGGCCAGTTTGTCGGCCAGCCAATCGTAGAACAAGCGCGGGCCACTTTCGGTCTCGACCTTGAGCAGTTCGGGGCCGATGATCGGGATGACGCGCCGCTCTTCGATGAAATTGAGCAGGTCGTCCCACGCGTCGTCGTCGAAACTCGACGCGGGGACATTGAGCGAATGGACGTTACTCATCGGGGTCAATCACAGCGTTACCTCGGCTAGTTCTGGCTACGGAGAGGACTTCCAACCGCATGAGCCCAAGTATCGCACCATAATCTGGCCTTAGAAAACACCTCTGGCCTCAAACGTCAGTGTGATTCGTCAAGAATTTGAAGAATTTGCGCCCCATCATCACAAACCACGTGCCACGCTGCCCATGGACACAGCCCTACCCCGGGTGCGGCCTTCGCCACCCATTGCAGGTTCACCCCACTGTGCGCTGATCTTCGGGGTAGTCGGGTGCTGATTGGTTTGTCATATCCCAGTGCGGCTCGATATCCACAGCCTCCCCCGGCACCTGCGCGCCACAGTCATCCCACAGCGGTGGCCCGCGTGCCGGGGTGATGCGCGGTTTCTAGGATAATCTGCAAATGAAAGTCCTCAGCCTCCAGTGTTCGCACCAGCATGCCTTTGAAGGCTGGTTTGCATCGGAAGATGATTTTCAAAGCCAGCTCGCACGCGGGCTCGTCACCTGCCCCCTGTGCGCGGACCCGGCCATCCAGAAAATGCCCAGCGCACCAAGGCTTAATTTCGGTGCGCAGCAAGCGGTATCGACTGCCGCAAGCAACGCATCTGTTGCGTCAGCGGCATCCGTTCCGGATGCTTCGGCAGCATCGACTGAACTGGTTGCCAGTGCCTCTGGTGCTGGCCCTAGCAATGAGCAGCAGGCGGCTTTCCTGAAAGCCCTGCGCCATGTGGTGGCCAATACAGAAGACGTGGGTGACAAGTTTGCAAGCCAAGCGCGCCGTATGCACTACGGCGAAGAGAAGGCCCGCAACATTCGTGGGCAAGCCAGCCCGCGCGAGGTTATTGAGTTGATTGAGGAAGGCATCGCTGTGATGCCCCTGCCCATGCCAGCAGCGCTTAAAGAAACACTTCAATAGGCTGTTGACGGTTTCCTCTGCTGATAGCTGCTACTCCACCTTCGCGCCAGCTTTCTAAACATCTGACAACGTAGCTCAAAAATTGCATGCCAGCAAAGGCAAACCACGGGGTAAGCCATAAAAGGCAATCACTGCGAGAATCAAGCGCTGCGCAGAGCAATTTCCACAACCTTAACCACTACAGAGAGACTCCATGAGCAACCCCACCAGCAACCCCATCTTCGACGCATCGGTTCCCGTCTTCAAGCAACTGCTGGGCGGCCTGAGCGATGTACTTGCCAAAGCCGAAGCCCACGCCACGGCAAAAAAAATCGATCCCAACGCCTTGCTGCAGGCGCGCCTGTTCCCCGACATGTTCCCGCTGCTGCGCCAGGTGCAGGTAGCCACCGACTTCGCCAAGAGCGTGTCAGCCCGGCTGGCTGGCGTTGAAGTGCCGAAAGTTGAAGACAACGAGCAGACCTTTGCTGAGCTGCAGGCACGCATTGCAAGCGTGCTGGCTTTTATCGGTGGGCTTGATGCAGCCAAATTTACGCATGCCGCCACGCGCGAGATCGTCACGCAAGCCGGCACGCCCAAAGAAAAACGCTTTACCGGCCACTCGTATTTGTTCAACTACGGCTTGCCGCATTTCTTCTTTCACACCACCACGGCTTATGCGCTGCTGCGTCATAACGGCGTGGAAGCGGGCAAGAAGGACTACATCGGTAGCTACTAAGTCCTGCCACCATGTCACTCAAAGTCATCGAAACCCAAACCGGTGAAAATCCCGTCGCCAGCATCATCATCATGCACGGCCTGGGCGCTGATGGCCGCGACTTTTTGCCGATTGCAGAGCAGCTCGATTTATCCAGCGTGGGCCCGGTGCGCTTTTTGTTTCCTAACGCGCCAGTCATGCCTGTCACCATCAACGGTGGCTACGAAATGCCCGCTTGGTACGACATTTTGGGTGCTGACTTGGTGCGCCGTGAAGACGAAGTCGGCTTGCGCCAATCACGGGCCATGATCGAAGAGTTGATTGCAGGCGAAAAAGCGCGTGGCATACCCGCTAGGCGCATCGTGGTGGCAGGCTTCTCACAAGGCTGCGCCATGACGCTGATGGTCGGTCTACGCCACGCCGAGTCACTGGCCGGGATGATCTGCATGTCAGGCTACCTGCCCCTGGCAGACAAAACCGCAGCAGAACGCAGCCTAGCGAGCCAGCAAGTCCCCATCTTCATGGGCCACGGTACGCACGACGGCATGATCGCATTGTCGCGCGCTGAGGCTTCACGCGACGCACTCAAGGCGATGGGCTATGCAGTCGAGTGGCACAGCTACCCGATGGAGCACTCGGTGTGCCCGCAAGAGATTGCGGATATGGGGGGGTGGTTGGGGCGAGTTTTGGGGTGATCGGCTCAGGGCATTTCATCCTGAAAATCTGAATTTCTAGAAGCGCCCTTCAAGCTACTGCGTCAGCCGGTTGCCTGAGCAGCATGGCCAGCGAGCTGGCGATGGTTTTGCGCAGCTCGCGCCTGTCGCAGATGAAGTCAATCGCGCCTTTGGTCTGCAAAAACTCGGCGCGCTGAAAGCCTTCGGGCAAGGTGACGCGGACGGTGGACTCGATCACCCGTGGGCCGGCAAAGCCGATCAGTGCCTTGGGCTCGGCAATCACGATGTCGCCTAAAAACGCAAAGCCGGCGCTGACACCGCCCATGGTCGGGTCGGTCAACACGCTGATGTAGGGCAAGCCTTTTTTCGCCAGACGGGTCAATGACGCATTGGTTTTGGCCATCTGCATCAGACTGAGCAGACCTTCCTGCATACGTGCACCGCCAGTAGCCGTGAAGCAGATGAAGGGCACTTTTTGCTCGATGGCCGCGTGTACGCCGCGCACAAAACGCTCGCCCACCACACTGCCCATGCTGCCGCCCATGAAGTCAAATTCAAAACAGCAGGCGACCACGCCAATGCTGTGTACCGCACCCCCCATCACGACCAGGGCATCGGTCTCGCCGGTGTTTTCCATCGCTTCCTTCAGGCGTTCGGGGTATTTGCGGCTGTCCTTGAACTTCAGTGCATCGACGGGCAAGACTTCCTGCCCCAGTTCATAGCGGCCTTCCGGGTCCAGAAACGCATCCAGCCGGGCACGCGCACCGATGCGGTGGTGGTGGCTGCACTGCGGGCAGACGTTCTGGTTTTTTTCAAGGTCGGTTTTGTAGAGGACGGCCTCGCAACTCAGGCATTTGATCCACAGGCCCTCGGGTACGCTGCGCCGCTCGGTCGGGTCGGTGGGCGTGATTTTTGGGGGGAGGAGTTTTTCTAGCCAGGACATATGGAGTTCCTTGTTTCAGGTTTATGCGTCGAGGTTTACACGTCCAAAGCCGTACGGATTTCTTTAAGAAAATCTTTCGCCACGGAGGCGACTTTATCTCTCGGCTCATTTTCAATCAACTGAATGATTTTGCTGCCAATCACCACGGCATCGGCTACCTTGCCAATGGCTTGCGCGGTTGCGGCATCACGAATGCCAAAGCCCACGCCCACTGGCACGCTGACGTGCTGGCGAATGCGCGGCAGCATGGCACTTACCGCATCGACATCCAACGCGCCTGAGCCGGTCACGCCCTTCAGCGACACGTAGTAGACATAACCGCTGGCAACGCTGGCGACCTGCTTCATCCGTTCGTCGGTACTGGTGGGAGCCAGCAAAAAAATCAGATCCATGTTGCGCGCACGCAAGCGCTTTGCAAACTCCACGCATTCTTCGGGTGGGTAGTCAACGATCAGCACGCCGTCTACGCCGGCTTTCGCAGCATCACGAATAAAGGCACTACCCGATTCAGCGTTTGAGCCCGCGCCGTGTTTGATGTCGTAACGCTCCACCGGGTTGGCGTAACCCATCAGTACAACGGGTGTGATGCTGTTCTTGAGCCTGAAGACGCGAACCATCTCCAAAACTTGCAACATGCCTATGCCTAAGCCCAAGGCTTTGTCGCCCGCTTTTTGAATCACGGGGCCGTCGGCGCTGGGGTCTGAAAACGGCACACCCAGCTCGATTACATCAGCCCCGCCCGCAACCATGCCGTGCATCAGTTCAGGGGTGACATCGGCAAACGGAAAGCCCGCTGTGACATAGGGGATCAGTGCTTTGCGGCCAGATTTTTTGAGAGCCGCAAAGGTTGTTTGTATTCTGCTCATTTGACAAAAGACAGCGTGTTCGATGCCCCCTTGATGCTTTGACCCTGGCAGGACGGGCGGCAGAAAAAATCATCATTTGACAGGTCGGCCACTGTGCCAATGTCTTTGTCGCCCCGGCCAGACAGATTGACCAGAATGCTTTGGTCGGTGCGCATGGTTTTGGCGAGCTTCATGGCGTAGGCCACGGCGTGGCTTGATTCCAGCGCCGGGATGATGCCTTCGGTACGACAAAGGTAATGAAACGCAGCGAGCGCTTCCGCATCGGTAATGCCGACATATTCAGCACGGCCAATGTCTTTCAAAAACGCGTGCTCAGGGCCAACGCCGGGGTAGTCCAGCCCCGCGCTGATGCTGTGCGTTTCAGTGACCTGGCCGTCTTCGTTTTGCAGCACGTAGGTGCGGTTGCCATGCAGCACGCCAGGCAAGCCGCGTTGCAGCGACGCGGAATGCTTGCCGCTGTCCAGGCCCTCACCAGCGGCTTCAACACCTATCAATCGCGTTTTCTCGTGGGAAATATAGGGGTAAAAAATACCCATCGCGTTGCTGCCACCGCACCTGCGGGCGAAAAACAGGTCGCCGTCAAATCTGGCGATACGGCTGGCAAAATCGCCGTCCAAAACAAGCCCGCCAGTGTGTCGCTAGACCAGATGCTGGTAGCGCTGTTGTTCCACAACCCCGCTGCCTTCATAGGCGGCAACGTCAACCGCCTTAAAGCCGGCGCGGTGCTCGATATACCGGCAAACGAGCAGGCTGAATCCATCCCTGCCGGTGAGGCAACCCGAACCATCATTGCTCAAGCCAAGGACTTCAATGACTTCCGCCGCAAGCTGGCCAAAGGCGTGCCCACCACTCAGGCTGGCAGCGCCAGTCGCCAGGCTGCTGGCAAGGTACAGGCCAAAGTCGAAGACCGCGCAGCCCCTGCCGCTGCGCCAGACAAACTGACCCTGTCCAAAGGTGCCTTGCAAGGTAAAGCCGCAGCCGAGGAAAAAATTGCCAAAGACCGTCAGACCAGGGAGGCGGCAGCCCGCGTGGCTGAACTGTCGAAAAATATCAGCGATCTGAACAAACTCAGCGGCACACCCGTAGCGTCGACCGCGCCAGCGACCCTTGCCGCTCCCGCAACCACCAGCCCCACAGCCCCTGGCGTGGGCCTCAGCACACCGGCCGCCCTATCCGCTGCACCCGGCGCATTGCCTGGTACAACCCCTGCCGCTCCGGCCGTGAGCCCCACCGCCACCAGTGGCGATGCAATTGCGCCGGCCATGCCCGCAGCCAGCAGCCCCGCTGGGGCGGCAACGCCAGCGCCAGCCGCCAGCGCACCGGCATCCGCCGCTGCGCCCGTCAAAAAACCGGTGATAGCTGCACCCCCTCCTCGTCCCGAGCCCAGCCTGATTGATGAATTGCTTGAGAACCCGCTGATGCTGGCGGGCGGCGCTGCCTTGCTGGTGCTTCTGGCGGCCTTCGGCGCATACCGGGCTCGCCAGCGTAAAAATGCCGTCTCGGTTGACAGCTCCTACCTTGAAAGCCGCCTGCAGCCTGACTCTTTCTTCGGTGCCAGTGGCGGCCAGCATATTGACACCAGCGAAAGTGGTGCCACGGGCTCGTCCCTGGTCTACTCACCCAGCCAGCTTGGTGTCGCAGGCGATATTGACCCGATTGCCGAAGCCGATGTGTACCTAGCGTATGGCCGTGACCTGCAAGCCGAGGAAATCCTCAAAGAGGCCATGCTTACCAGCCCGACGCGGGTGGCAATCCATGCAAAGCTGATGGAAATTTACGCCAAACGGCGCGATATCAAAGCCTTTAAAATGGTGGCAGCCCAGGCCTTTAATCTCACGCATGGTCAAGGCCCTGAGTGGGCCTATATCAGCGAGCTGGGCCGGGATCTAGACCCAGGCAACCCGATGTACCAGCCCGGCGGGCAGCCCCATGCAGCCGTCAAGGCCACCGAAGAAAGCGCGCAAGACCAAGCTGCGGCGGCATTCGGCTCAAGCACCATTCTGCAAATGCGCACAGCGCATCCGAAAGTCGCTGCAGCACCAATGGACTTTGACCTCGATCTGGACGTCTCTCTCGGGGATGAACCTGCTGCTCCAGCCCCTGCCGTCGCCGTCGCACCCGCTTATCAAAGTAAGCCAACGGTAGCCATGCAGCTTCCACCAGACCCGATTTTTGACGGTCTTGCAATCGATTTTCCCCTTGCCGACACGCAAGCCATCAAGGCCACGCCCAAAGCTCCTGCGACCCAGGCAACAGCACCGCCGCCTGCTCCACCAGCGGCACCCGTTGTTGCAGCGCTCGACAGCGGCATGCTGGAGTTTGACCTCAGTTCCCTGTCGCTGGACTTGGGCAGCCCGGCCACAGCAAGCCCTTCGCTTGCTGTATCGGGTACGTCAGCCTTGTCGGTATCTGATGGCCCGCTGGAAACCAAATTTGCGCTGGCCGAAGAATTCCGTACCCTAGGCGATACAGATGGCGCACGCTCTTTAGCCGAAGAAGTGGCAACCCAGGCCAAGGGGCCACTCAAGAGCAAGGCCCAGTCCTTTCTTGCCTCTTTGTCGTGAATTGTGCGAATCGCACTAGGCATCAGCTACAGCGGTAGCGCCTACGAGGGCTGGCAGAGCCAGCTTTCTGGCAACACAGTACAAGACAAGCTGGAACTGGCCTTGGGCAAGTTCGCCGCCCAGCCTATTCGCACCCTTTGCGCAGGCCGTACCGACTCGGGTGTGCATGCGCTGATGCAGGTAGTTCATTTCGACACCCCATTGCAACGCGAAACCGCATCCTGGATACGCGGTGTCAATGCCTTCCTGCCGCCCGACATAGCCGTGCAATGGGCGCGGGAGGTGCCTGACAGCTTTCATTGCCGTGGCAGTGCCATTGCGCGCCGCTACGCTTACGTCGTTCTTGAATCTCCTGTGCGTCCCAGCGTCGAGGCAGGTCGTGTTGGCTGGGTTTACCGGCCCCTGAGCGATGCGGCCATGCTGGAGGCTGCCAGCTATCTGTTGGGCGAGCACGACTTTTCATCGTTTCGCGCCGCCCAGTGCCAGGCCAAATCCCCGGTCAAAACCATCAGCAGGATTGATATTTCACAACGCCCTGCGCGGGACTCGACCTCAAGCTCAAACCTAGGAGCCTGTCGGGCTTTGGGCATCGATAGCGAAAAAGAGCCCCAGCGAGGACAGTTTTTGCCGGATTTGCAGGCCCATAGCCCGGCTATGGGCCAAAAAGCCGGTGAAAAATGGACCGCTGCGGCGCTTTTGCAGCCGATGCTCCCAAAGTCCGACAGGCTCCTGGATTCACGTTACTGGCGCTTTGAGTTTGAAGCCAATGCGTTTTTGCACCACATGATCCGCAACATCATGGGCTGCTTGGTGGCAGTTGGTCAGGGTGCGCATCCGCCGGGCTGGATCATGGAGGTTCTTGCAGAGCGCAACCGCAATGCGGCAGCGCCCACTTTTTCACCTGACGGTTTGTACTTTCTTGGCCCGCTGTACGAAGACCACTATCGCCTGCCAAACCGCACGCCAACCTATGATTGGCTGCCATGAATCCAGAAAATCAATCACGTAACGCCAGAACCCGCATCAAAATCTGCGGCCTGACGCGCGAAGAGGATGTGGATGCAGCCGTTGCAGCCGGTGCAGATGCGGTTGGCTTTGTCATGTACGAAGCCAGCCCGCGTTACATCACAACCGAGCGCGCCGCTGAATTAACCCGCCGATTGCCGCCTTTTGTCACGCCAGTGCTGTTGTTCGTCAATGCCAGTGCTGCAAAAATAATAGCTGTTCACGCTCGTATTCAGGGCGCTTTGATTCAATTTCATGGTGATGAGTCAGCTGAAAACTGTCTTGAAACCGGTCTACCCTTCATTCGTGCGACCCGCATACCGCTGAATGAGTTTTGGGCCCCCACGCTTTCCGCTGCGCGTGATACGCTGCCCCCCGAGGGGACGCAATTCGCCTTGGGGCGGCCCGGCGGCGAATCTCCCGCCGGCCCTGCCCGCTTCGATCTCGTAAAATACGCACAAGATTATTCAAAAGCCCAAGCCATCCTTCTGGACGCACATGTCGAAGGTTACGGTGGCGGTGGGAAAACATTCAATTGGTCACTTCTTCCTCCAAGCGTCAACGCTCACCTCGTTTTGAGTGGTGGGTTGACGCCTGCAAATGTGCTGGCTGGTATTTTGCAGGTCAGGCCGCGCTGCACCACGCTGGCCGTTGATGTGAGTTCGGGCGTGGAGATTTCGAAAGGAATCAAAAGCGCAGAGAAGATCAACCAGTTTGTCGCAGCCGTTCGTGCTGCAGACGAACAATTCAAAAACCTTGCGGGACAGACTAGTACTGCAACTCAGGAATAGAGGAACAAAATGAAAACGATGGATTTTTCCGTCTGGCTAGGCGTGAGGAGGCGACATAGCCGTAGCTATGGCAACGACGAGCAACAACGCCAGGCGGGAAAAGACGCGTTTTCATGTTTCTTTATTTCTGAGTTGCAGTACTAGGCTACATGAGCGCAGCGAATGAGCTGCTCTGTCCTCAACTGATAAAGACCATCATGTACGAATACCAGCAGCCTGACATTTCAGGCCATTTCGGAATTTACGGCGGCAGCTTTGTTTCAGAAACCCTGACCCACGCCATCAATGAGCTGAAAGCCGCTTACGCCAAATACAAAGACGACCCTGAGTTTTTAGCTGAATTTAACTACGAGCTAAAACACTTCGTTGGTCGCCCTTCCCCCATCTACCACGCAGCGCGAATGAGCCGCGAACAGGGCGGCGCGCAGATCTACCTCAAGCGCGAAGATCTGAACCACACTGGTGCGCACAAAATCAACAACACCATTGGTCAGGCCATGCTGGCACGCCGCATGGGCAAGCCGCGCGTGATTGCCGAAACCGGCGCTGGCCAGCACGGTGTGGCCGCTGCAACGATTTGCGCCCGCTACGGCCTGGAATGCGTGGTCTACATGGGCAGCGAAGATATCAAACGCCAAAGCCCCAACGTCTACCGCATGAAGCTGCTGGGGGCCACGGTGGTACCCGTCACCAGCGGCAGCAAAACCCTCAAGGACGCGCTGAACGAAGCCATGCGCGACTGGGTTGCCAACGTCGACAACACCTTCTACATCATTGGCACTGTCGCCGGGCCGCACCCCTATCCGATGATGGTGCGGGATTTTCAGAGCGTGATCGGCAACGAATGCTTGACGCAAATGC
>JBCKNC010000041.1:0-22715 GCA_038902915.1 Polaromonas sp. | reverse complement strand
TTGAAAACCATCTCGCCCAAAAACTCATGCTGCGGCAAATGCTCGACCACCAGATCGTGATAGGCCAGCTCGTCAGCCTGGCGCACACCGTGTACCAGAACGACTTGCTCAAACGCTTCGTAGGTAGCCGGGTCGCGGATCACGCTCATGAAAGGTGCCAGTCCGGTTCCGGTCGAGAGCAAATACAGCCGTTTGCCGGGCAGCAGGTAGTCAATCAGCAGCGTGCCAGTTGGTTTGCGCCCGACGATGATGCTGTCGCCGACCTGGATGTGCTGCAGGCGTGAGGTGAGCGGGCCATTGGCTACCTTGATGCTTAAAAACTCAAGGTGCTCTTCATAGTTGGCGCTGACGATGCTGTAGGCCCGCAACAGCGGTTTGTCATTGACGCGCAGGCCAAGCATGGTGAAGTGACCATTGCTAAAGCGCAGTGACGGGTCACGGGTAGTGGTGAAGGTAAACAGTTTGTCGGTCCAGTGGTGGACGGACAGGACTTTTTCTTCGTTAAAGGCGCTCATGGTGGATGCAGTCAGTAAACAGGGACTGCCAAAGTCTAGCGTTTCGCAAGTAACCGAATCCGCATAAGGGGTTATTGGGGTCAGACGCCAATTTCGAGTTTTTGGGGTCAGAGCCCAAATTCGCCGAGCCTACGGCTCGCCCGGAGGGCGCGGTGCGATGCACCGCAGCGAAATTGGTGTCTGACCCCAATAACTCACCCGAAGGGTGTGCCAAGGGCACGATGAATTTGAACTCTGACCCCAAAAACCCGATTAAGCAAAATGCTCAAACGACGCGAATCTGCTGTCGACCAGCTGGCCTTGCGCATCCACAAGCCGCAGCCCCGGCACCTTGTCGATCTGACCTATGCGTGTGACGACCGTCTGGCTTTGCCGGGATGCCGCCTCGACGGCGCTCTGTGCAGCACGAGGCGCTGTAAACGCCAGTTCGTAGTCATCGCCGCCTGAAAATACGTAAAAAAGCGGGTTTTGAAGCTCTTTTTGATCCTTAAAAGTACCTCTACCCCAATCAATACGGGCGTGAAAAGCTAGTAAATTGATAGCGTATGACGTGTCAATCGTTGCCCCCACGCCAGACGCTTTCAGGATATGACCCAGGTCACCAGCCAGACCATCGCTGATATCTATGACTGCGCTGGCAATGCCACGCAGGGCTTGCCCGAGTGCGACGCGCGGTGTTGGCCGCTCCAGCCGCGCCCTGGCGTGCGTGAATACATCGTCTGGCAAAACAACATGACCGCGTAAATTTCCCCGTAGTGCCTCCAGCGCCAGCCGCGCATCGCCAAGCGTGCCGCTGACGTAGATGTCGTCACCGGCCTGCGCGCCCGAGCGCAGCAAGGCTTGGCTTTTGCCGTTTGCCACAGGCACTTCACCCAACACCGTGATGCAGATATTGAGTGGCCCCTGCGTGGTGTCGCCGCCAATCAGCTCACACTGGTGCGCGTCGGCCAGCGCCCACAAGCCTTTTGAAAATGCAGCCAGCCAAGCGTCGTTGGCTTTGGGCAAGGCCAGCGCCAGCGTGAAAGCCAGCGGCCTTGCGCCACACGCGGCCAAGTCGCTGAGGTTGACGGCCAGCGCCTTGTGGCCCAGCGCCTCAGCATCAACATCGGCAAAAAAATGTCGGCCCTCAACCAGCATGTCGCTGGAGATTGCCATTTGCATACCGGGCGATGGCTGCAGCAGCGCGCAGTCGTCGCCCACGCCTAGCACCGCGCGTTTGACTGGCTTGGTGAAGTAGCGGGCGATCAGGCCGAACTCATTCATTCAATTCCCCAGCCCTTCGCAACAACTCATTCAGCACTCCGGGCGCAACAAAGTAGCCATGCACCTGCCACGCCTTTAACGCAGGCGCTATTTTTTCAATCTGTCCGCTTAGTTTTAGCGCCAGCAATATAGAGCCGCTGCCCACGGTACGCACTTGCAGACGCTGGGCAATCTTGCGTGCTTTGCGGTCGTCTACGAGGGCGATATGTTGGTGCTGTGCCGCGTAGCTAATAACGGCTGCTTCGCCCGAGCCAAGCCCTAATGCATAGGCTGGGTCCAGCGGGGTGATGTCTGTTTGCGCGATGGCGTGGATTCCTTTGGCACCTTTGATGCGTATTGCCCGCATGATGGCTGCTGCGCCGGGTGCGTGGACATCCATCACGCATTCGTCAATCACGGCCTGAGGCACCCACAGCGTTTTGTACAGGTCAATGGTGTGAGTCAATACATTGGCTACCGATAAGGCAATCAATGGCCCTGCGTCTGCAATCAGCAGTGGGGTGGTCATGGGCACGGGATGGGGATGGTCTAAATCGGGGTTTTGACTTGTTCCAGGCTGGCCAGTTCGTCGTCTAGATTGGCATCGCCCAGCATGCTGTAGCCGGTGCTGCCCAAGTGCTGCAAATACGCGGCGTAGGGCATGGCCGCCAGCTTGGCGCCCGCCGCCACCGACAGCTCGCCGCTATGCACCAGCTGGTCGGCCAGCGCGATGTTGACCCCAGCGTGTAGCAGTGCGTCGTCAAACGGCAAAGCCACAAACAGCGGCTTGCCGTGCTTGGAGATGACAGAGTACTGGCCGCTCTCAGCGTTGCGCACCAACTCGCCGGTGTGCTCGCGCAGGTCGCGTATGGCAAATGATTGCATGGCGAACTCCTTAAAGCTTATATTGTGCCATCGTTTGATGGCACAATAAATCTGCGCGGATGGCTGCGCTGAACTTCCATTGCGGCATTATTTTGTTGCTTCGGGCGACGTGACAAAAGCGACCGGCGCAACTCGACCACGACCCGACATTCGCGGAGCATCGCCAATGCGGTCACCGACTTGGACTTGCGGAAATGGGCGACAGGTTTGTAGAATGGCCGCCATGCACAAAGACACTGCGCCGCCGCCAACAAACAAGTTGCCATGCGGGCTAGGCAGTTTTACCCAAAGAAAAGGCAACCCAGCGGTCGAGTTTATCCCGCAGAATAAGCTGGACGGCCAGGATATCCGACGATCTGCATCACGTTGGGTAACAAGGAGCCATCATGGGTGCAATTAAAGACATCGTTGACCTCACCACCAAGTTGGTTGATAGCGTTAAAGACCGGAAGTTTGCTGCCGAGCTTAGGGAGTTGCAGCGCATGATAGGCGGCTTCCAATCTGAACAAGCGGAACTGCATGAGAGTCGCATCGCATTGCTGTCTGAGAATGCGGAGTTGAAGACGAAGGTATCTGCGCTGCAAGATTCTTTGACCAATTGCCAGCAAAAAAAGTTGCGCCAGTAACGAATTCTCATAATGGTCGCCTCGAAGAAGTGAGAGAAAAAATCCTAGTGGCGCTAACGCAGCACGAGGAACTTGAAGCAGAGCAAATATCAAGCCTTTTGAACATCGGCTCTCAATTCGCCACTTTTCATCTTGAAGAACTTAAGAACTCCGATATGGTTAGCGACTATTACGCAGTCGGAAGCCCCGTCTATTGGGGCATCATTCAAGGTGGTCGCGCTTATCTGGTTCGTCATGGCTTGCTTGCATAACCCGGCAATCAACCCGGAGCCTTTGGCCCGGTTATTTCTACGTTGAGGTTGTAAAAAAACCTACCCATCCAGATTGGACCAAGGCGACATGAAAAATCAACCTCATAGAACGTCCTACATCGCACGATCGCGAACGTCGGAAGGGGTCCGACACCCCCGGAAATGGTCAGTTTGAACCACCTCGACATTTTTTTACAGCCTCGTTAGGAGGCTCTACATGGAAAGCGAATCGAAGCAAACCCCAACCAAACCAAGCACCAATTTACCCAAGTTAAGACAAAGCGCGTCACATCAGCAATTTTTCTGAGTCATATATTTGTGTGGTTTTGGCCTGGGCTTGCGCGGCTTTGACACGCAAGTACACGTCAATGCAAGACGCGATGGTTGTTGGTGCCTAGGTGGCTGTCGAGCACAAACATCGGTATCTCGCACTCAAAGCGCTCACCGTCTTCAGCCACGCAAAAATAACTGCCATGCATGGTGCCGCTGACCGTTCGCAGGCGCGAGCCGCTGGTGTATTGGAATGACTCGCCGGGTTTAAGCAGCGGCTGGTGCCCGACCACTGCCAGGCCCTTGACTTCTTCCCGCAGGCCATTGGCGTCCACGATGATCCAGTGGCGTGAAATCAGCTGCGCAGTCATGTCACCCGTGTTGGTAACCGTGACGGTGTATGCAAAGCCATACACAGAGTCCGCCGGCGAGGATTGCTCAGGTATGTATTGCGGGACGACTTCGCAAGAGAATTGGTATTTCGGCATGGGACAAAAAAGTGTTGGGTGATCTTAACTGTTCCGTCTGATGGGGGGGGGGTGAGGGTTATTGGGGTCGGACACCAAAAACCCCGAATTGAAATTTTATGACTTGCTGCGACAATCTGGTCATGCGCAAAAACAAACTCGCCTACAACATCGCACCCTCCATTTTGTCAGCCGACTTCGCCCGCCTTGGTGACGAGGTGAAAGCCGTGATTGCCGCCGGAGCCGACTGGATTCATTTCGACGTGATGGATAACCATTACGTACCCAATCTGACCTTCGGCCCGATGATTTGCAGCGCCCTTAAACCGCATACCAAAAAAGCCGACGGCAGCGCGGTGCCGATTGATGTACACCTGATGGTGCAGCCTGTCGACAGCCTTGCAGCAGCGTTTGCAGATGCGGGTGCCGATCTCATAAGCTTTCACCCCGACGCATCAGGCCACGTACACCGCAGCGTACAGGCCATCAAGTCCAAAGGATGCAAGGCTGGGCTGGTCTTTAACCCGGCGGCATCCATGGATGTGCTCGACTGGGTGATTGAAGACATTGATTTGATCCTCATCATGAGCGTCAACCCCGGTTTTGGTGGGCAAAGCTTTATTGAGTCCGCCCTGCGAAAAATAGAACAAGCCAGAGCCCGCATCGACGCATCGGGCAAAGACATTCGGCTGGAGGTTGACGGCGGCATCAAGCTGGAGAACATCGCCCGCGTAGCCGCAGCCGGGGCTGACACCTTTGTGGCCGGCAGTGCGATTTTCGGCAAGCCGGATTACAAGGGCGTGATAGATGCCATGCGGAGCGAACTGGCGAAGTGAGAGGGCTTGCACCGGTCGCCGCGGCTCGAGGAAATATCGGGTTCTGTCGCATTAAGCATCTGAGTCTGCGCTCCCACATCAGTCTCTTCTTTTAATGCAATTCAATTTCTGAAGGTTTTCCAATGGATACTGATCCTCTTCCGCTGGACCCGGACCTGGTCCGTGTACTGTCTGGCATCACGACCGCAACGCTTACTACCGTTTTACTGAAGCAAGGGCTGCGCAATGTCTGGATGCGTGGCACCAAGCCGCTGCAGCCTGGACAGCCGCGCCTGGTCGGGCGTGCCTTTACGCTGCGCTTCGTACCGGTGCGAGAGGACCTGGCAACGCCAGCGTCCTGGGGCGCGCCGATTTCCACGCGTGCCGCGATCGAGGCCATGCCTGCCGGCTGCATTGCGGTGGTCGATGCCATGGGTGTCGTCGATGCCGGCATCTTTGGCGACATCCTGTGCGCCCGCATGAAGAAACGCGGCGTGGCCGGACTGGTCACTGACGGCGTGATCCGTGATCTGGCGGGTGTGCTGAGGACACAACTGCCCGTGTGGTGCCAAGGCACTGCCGCGCCGGCCTCGGTGGCGGGACTGACCTTCGTCGCCTGGCAGGAGCCGATCGGCTGCGGTGGCGTGGCGGTGTTCCCCAACGATGTGGTGGTGGTCGATTCCGACGGCGCAGTGTTGATTCCGGCCGCTTTGCTGGACGAGGTGGTTGCCGCAGCGGTCGAGCAGGAAAGGCTGGAGGGCTGGATCATGTCCCAGGTCGATGCAGGCGCACCGTTACCCGGCCTGTACCCACCGAACGAAGAAACCAAGGCTCGCTACGAAGCATGGGCGCGCACGGTTCTGTCACATTAAGCGACAGAACCTAGAATGAGTTTCTCGCAATTTCAACAATCCGCTGTCCGGGTTCAGTATCAAATGAAACGAGCCAACAAATGCGAAGCGGTCATCCTGGAGCAGACATGAATCACGTCAGTGCACGCACTAACCGGTACGGGAAGCTAATCGGTGGCCTCGTCCTTGCAATGCTTCTGTGCGTGCCGCTGGCGCGCGCGCAGTCGGTGCCTCTGGGAAAAAACGATGCGGTGTACCTGTACCGCGGCGCGGATCGCGATCAGCGGCTGGTGGAAAAGGCCCGTCAAGAAGCTAGGGTCGTCTGGTATACCTCAATGTCGCCCAGCGAGTCGACGCCATTCGCCCAAGCATTTGAAAAAAAGTATGGCATCAAGGTCGAGCTCTGGCGTGCCTCCAGCGGTCCACTCGTGCAGCGGGTGGTCACCGAGGGACAGGCCCGGCGCTTTGTGGTCGATGTGATTGAAACCACAGGCCCTGAAATGGAAATGATTGCGCGGGAAAATTTGCTGTCGAAGTTTTTCAGTCCCTACTTTGCCGATTTGCAGCTGGATGCCATCGCGCCAAATCGTTTGTGGGTTACCGACCGGCTGAATTTTTTTGTCGTGGCCTTCAATACCAACAAGTTCAAGCGCGAGGATATGCCAAAACATTACGAAGGTTTTCTTGATCCAAAATGGAAAGGGCAGATCGGCATCGAAGCGACCGATGCCATGTGGATGGCGACCATCATTAAAAAACTCGGCACCGAACGCGGCATGAAACTATTCGAAAAATTAGCGGAAATTCGGCCCGATGTACGCAAGAGCCATATTCTGCTGGCCGAGTTGGTCAACGCTGGTGAAGTGCCGGTGGCGCTCACGGTCTATAACTCGCAAGTGGAATCGCTGAAACGGCGCGGCGGCCCGATCGACTGGATGCCGGTCGAACCGATAGTCGGTCTGCCAGTGGGCATAGGCGTGGCGAAGAATGCGCCGAATCCGCACGCGGCGCTGCTGTTCGCCGATTTCGTCTTGTCGCCGGAGGGGCAGGAATTATTCAATGCGATGGGTCGGATTCCTTCGAGTCTGAAAGTAAAAAGTAATCTGAAAAATTTTCCCTACGTCATGACCGACCCGGTAACGGTGCTCGATGAAAGCGAAAAATGGGAAACGCTGTGGAACAAGCTGTTTCTCAAAAAATAGCGTGCATTCTGCTTTGCCCTGATATTGAAAGTAAAAAAATAGCTATGGAAACGATGCCGCAAGACTGGTTCAGCAAGGTTGTTTTTAAACCAGGAGGCATAAATGTTTGATGCAAAAAAGAAGGTGGGTTTGGCGCTTCCGAGCCCTTCAGCGATCCGGATGCGGCCTCTGTCTCCGGCATTGGGAGCGGAAATCTGCGGTGTCGACCTGTCGCAGCCGCTCGATGACGCCACGTTCGAAACCTTGCGAAATTTCTGGTATAAGCATTGCGTGCTGTGCATTCCGGGACAGAAACTCGGCGAGATGGATCAGGTGCGTTTCGGCGAGCGTTTCGGCGAGCTTGCGGCAACGCTGCACGAATACGAAAGCGGCAAGGGCCATCCCGCCATCATGTATGTCACCAACGAGCAAAAAGACGGCAAATACATCGGGGCGCTGCCCGACGGGGAAATGTTTTTCCATTCCGATATGTGCTACCTCGAGCGCCCCTCGATGGCAACCATGCTTTACGCGATGGAGATTCCGTCCGCCGGAGGCAATACGCTGTTCGCCAACATGTACAAAGCGTACGCTACGCTGCCCGAACAGACAAAACGGCGCCTCGCGGGATTGAAGGCAGTCAACTGTTACGATCCCGGCCCCGGCAAAAGCAACTACGCGGCGATGGCTACGCGCAACGGACCGCCGTCACCGACGGCGCGCTCCCATGCGCAGCCGATCGTGAATGCGCACCCCGCAACGGGAAGGAAAGCGCTCTACATCAATCGGCTGATGACGGAATACATAGTCGGCATGCCGCGCGATGAAAGCAATGCGCTGCTCGAGTCGTTGTTCGATCACCAGGAACAGCCGCAATTCATTTACGAGCACCGATGGACGCCCGGTGACGTGGTGATCTGGGACAACCGCTGCACGCTGCATGCGCGAACCAATTTCAGTGCCGACGAGTTGCGCAAGCTTCGCCGCGTTACGGTCAAGGGTGACAAACTGTCGTAGGCGAAGCGCATAAACAGTCCACCGATTGCGCGCAGGTCATCAATTCATCGATGGAATGTCCGCATCCGGGACCGCTTTCTGCTCCGCATGATAGCCCGCTTGCCGGTATTCGAAACCGTTTTCAACTTACGCTATGGCGTGCTCGCTCCGGCGGGCACGCCGCCATCCTCAGTGCACTGGCGGCGTGTCGTCCCCCACCGTGACGCGCTTCATAAGCCGCCGCTGGCTGCCGTCAAAATCCGTGCGAGCGTGAATCGTGCAGCGGTTATCCCAGATCAGTGTGTCGCCCGCCTGCCACTGATGCGCATAAACGAAGCGTTGACTCTCGGCGTGATCGCATAATTCATCGAGCAGCGCACGGCTCTCGGCTTCCGGTAGCTCCAGTATCCTGTCTGTCATTAGGCGACAGATGTACAGCGCCTTGCGGCCCGTTTCAGGAATGGTTCGCACGACCGGATGCACGGCCGTGGGCGCGGTTTCGTTCAATTTCTTGTTTTCGGAATTCGTCTGGCCATACTCAAAGGTATTGAGCGCGGTCAGACCTTCGAGGCGGTTGCGGGTAGTTTCCGGCAGCGTCTCATAGGCCAGGCTCATGTTCGAAAACCAGGTATCGCCGCCGACGGTTGGAATTTCCACCGCATGCAGCACGCCTGCCTTGTTGGGTACCTTCTGATGAATCCGGTCGAAATGAAACGACATTTCACCATCGGGCAGCGCGCCGACGGCCTCGCCGTTTACACGGATGTTCGAGATCACCATGATCTCCGGACGCGAGGCCAGCACGGATTGCCGGCGGGCGTTTTCAAGAGTCCCGAAGCAGTGCCCGAACTTGACCAATTGGTCTTCCGAAATGATCGGACCGGGCACCACGAGGACGTGATACTTGAGCCAATTTTCGTACAGCGCCTGGGCCTGTTCCGGCTCGATGTTGGTAACGTCAAGTCCGGTCACGCGCGCGCCCAGAGCGGGGCCAAGAGGAGTGAAGGTAAGGGCCAATTTTGTCTTCTTGCCGGGAACCGGCGGTTAGTTTTTGAGAGGTGCAAGTCCATCTCTTGAAGTTATGCGCGATTTATTACACCATATTTTCAAGACTGCGCGCAATTACTTTCCGGAATAAGGGACGCCGTTCTTCTATGAGAAACGTTAGGGCTCGCTCTGGAATAAGTTGTGCATTTGGCCGTCGGATTCGGCGATGCAATGCTAGGCGTGAAGCGTGCCGTGTGGCTCTCCCACACAAGCGATTCGCAACAACGCAGAGCGCCCGAAGCTGGCGCGCCAAATGTGCAAGTTATTTCTGAACGAGCCCTTAGCATTGACGGGTTTTAATTTAAGGGCATATGATCAAGCGACCAAAAAAGCGGCAGCTAACCTCAATTCAGAGAACTGAAAAATATTTTCCGGCGGAGCATGGATGCCGATCTTTTCATAGCCGAATCTACAGCTGAATTCACAGCACCAAGGAGATAAAAAAAATGACAGGTAGACTAGAAGGCCGAGTGGCTATCGTTACCGGCGGCGGACATGGCATCGGCAAAGCCTATGCAAACCGACTAGCTTCAGAAGGCGCCAAGATCGTCATCGCCGAAATCGATGAAAAAGCCGCACTCGCAGTGGCGCAGGAACTGACCGCTGCCGGCTACGAAGCCTTAGGCATCGGCACCGATGTCTCGAACGCGGCCAGCGTGGAAAAGATGGCCGCCGCGGCGGTCGAGCGATTTGGCAGGATCGACGTGCTGGTCAATAATGCCGCGATCTTTGCGACGGTGCCAATGTCGCGTTTGCCCTTCGACCAGATCACCGTCGATGAATGGGATCGCATGATGAGCGTGAATCTGAAGGGGACCTGGCTTGCCAGCTGTGCGGTGATTCCGCAGATGCGCAAACAGGGTTACGGAAAAATCATCAACATCAGTTCCGGCACGGCGCTCAAGGGTTCGCCCAGCCGCATCCATTACGTCACTTCCAAAGCCGGCATCCTGGGCTTTACCAAAACCCTTGCCAACGAAGTCGGCAAGGACAATATCTGCGTTAACTGCGTCGCGCCCGGCAGTACGCTGGCGGAAGAAAATCCGGACGAAGACATCATCAAGATGCGCACCCAGGCCATCTCGTCGCGCGCGCTCAAGCGGGTGCAGAGTCCTGACGACCTGACCGGCGTCATCGTATTTTTTTCATCGGCCGACAGCGACTTCATCACCGGGCAAACCCTGGTAGTCGACGGCGGATCTTGCCTACATTAATTGACGGGAAATTAACATGAGTTTGAACGACGCATTTGGCCTTCAGGTCTTGAAGACAGCCGAAGAAGAAACCCACGGCTGGAAAATGATGATCGGCGGGAAGTGGGTCGAAAGTCGTTCCGGCAAACGGATGACGTCCATGAATCCGGCCTACGATGAAGCCATCGCCGAGGTCCCGGCCGGTAACGCGGAAGATATTCAACTTGCCGTCGACGCCGGCAAGGCCGCCTTCCCGGCATGGAGCAAGATGCATGTTGACGATCGCGCAAAACATTGTCGGCAGTTTGCCCATGCCGTGCGCGGCATAGCGCGCGAACTCGGCATGCTCGACGCCATCGACAGCGGCAACGCATTTTTGCCGATGATCGACGATGCAAAAAAAGGCGCGTCGCTGCATGACTTTTTTTCCGGCCTCGGCATGGAAATGAAAGGAGAAACCATCCCGACCCCCGGCGGTGGTCTCAATTACACCCGGCCGCAGCCGTTCGGCGTGATCGGCCGGATCATCCCCTTCAATCACGCGATCTCGTTTGCGGCGGGAAAAATTGCCCCGGCCCTCGTGGCCGGCAATACCGTCATCCTGAAACCTGCCGACCAGACACCGTTATCGGCTTTATGGATGGGCAAACTGGTGCAGGAATGCTTCCCAGCGGGCGTGGTGAATATCGTCACCGGCGACGGCCCGACCTGCGGCGGCGCGCTGGTGGCGCACAAGGACGTGCGGCGCATTGCCTTTACCGGCAGCGTGGAAACCGGTCGCACCATCATGCGCACAGCCGGCATCAAATCGCTCAGCCTGGAACTGGGCGGCAAAAACCCACTGATCATTTATCCGGATGTGGATATCGACAAAGTCGCTGCTGCAGCCGTGGCCGGCATGAACTTCTCGGTTTCACAGGGCCAATCGTGCGGTTCGAATTCCCGAGTTTTCGTACACAGCAAGATCAAGGCGCAATTCATCGAAGCCGTGCTGGCGCGCACGGAGAAGATCAAGATCGGACTGCCCGAGCTGGAGAGCACACAAATGGGCCCGGTGATTTCACGCCGCGCGTATGAGCGGATCATGCATTACATCGAGTCCGGCAAACAGGAAGGCGCACGGCTGCTGTGCGGCGGCGGCCACGCACCGGGCGAGGCGCTGTACAAAGGGTATTTTGTCGACATCACCGTCTTCGACAATGTCCGGCACGGCATGAAAATCGAGCGCGAAGAAATTTTCGGGCCGGTGATGAGCATCCTCTCATGGGACGATGAAGCCAGCATGCTGGAGGAAGTCAATGACAGCGATTACGGCCTGTGCGCGAACATCTGGACCAATGACATTTCGACCGGCATGCGCATGGCCGACGCCGTGGAAGTCGGCTATGTCTGGATCAACGGGCACGGCGGCAAACGCTTCAAGGGCGCGCCGTTCGGCGGCTTCAAGGACAGCGGGATCGGACGCGAACATTCGATCGACGAGCTAATGAGTTATACCCAGGTCAAGAACATCAACATCGCCTATTGATTCCATTTTCAGATCGATATGAGATTAGGCGCGAAGCCGCAGACAGTGCTGTAGCACGGCAAGGCGAAGCAACAACATATCGTATTGATCTAGAAATGGAATGAGGCCGCGCTGCTTCGGCGACGGAAACGCACCGAAGCTCTTTTGCAGAGTCGTTGAACATCAGGGTCGAATGCATTCCAGCGTCCTATTTTCGGACATCCTTGTTATCAGGTCATAGGAGAACGTTTTGGCAGCTCACTTCCGTCGCATCTTTGTTTCCCTGGCGCTCGCGCTGAGCATTCCCGCCGCCCATTCACAAGCCGTGCAGCAGCTGGCGACCAGCACCGATGAAAGCCGCCAGCAGCGCCTGATCGACGGGGCAAAGAAGGAAGGCTCGCTGCTTTTCTATACGACTACGCCGACCGAATACGCCAATCTGCTGATCGAACCGTTCGAGAAAAAATACGGCATCAAGGTCAACATGTGGCGCGCCCGCTCGGAGCTGATTTTGCAGCGTGTGATGGCCGAGGCGCAGGCCGGCAAGTCAGTCGCCGATGTCGTCGCCAGCATCTCGCCGCCAATGGAAGCGCTGCGTCGCGAGAACCTGCTGCAGGAGATCGTCTCCCCGCACCACAAGGAACTCATCCCGTCCGCCGCCCCCGCCCATCGCCAATGGGCCTCGACCCTGCAGTACGTCTTCGTCCAGGCCTACAACACCACCAAGGTCAGCAAAGACGAGCTGCCTAAAACCTATCAGGACCTGCTGGCGTCGAAGTGGAAAGGCAAGCTCGGCATCGAAGGCGGGAATCATGCATGGGTGGCGTCGGTGATGAAAGACATGGGCGAGCCGAACGGAACGCGGTTTTTCAACGATCTGGCAGCTGGCAACGGCCTGTCGGTGCGCAGCGGCCATCCTCTACTGACCAATCTGGTAGCCTCCGGCGAAGTACCGCTGGCGCTGACGTTGTATCAGTACAGCGTTGAGCAGGCCAAGAAGAAAGGCTCCCCGATCGACTGGTTCGTCATCGAGCCCGCCATCACCATCCCCGACGCCATGGCGGTGATGAAAAAAGCGCCGCATCCGCATGCGGCGCTGCTGTTCTACGACTACATGCTCAGTCCGGAAGCGCAGCGGATTCTGGCGAAGATCGGCTATTACCCGACCAGTACCAAGGTTGAACCACCGATCAAGAATATCAAGCTGAAGGTGCTTGATGCTGGGACTTTGCTGGATGATCATGCGAAATCGTTTTCGCGGTTTGAAGGGATTTTGCGGTTGAATCGCTGACGCGGTTGGGGTTTTAACGACATGCGATATGGTCATTTTTGGTTCTGTCGCATTAAGCATTTTCGTTTTCGCGACACACCAAGGGATCCTCTGCATAACTCTGGCGAGGCTGTGGCGTGCGGATCGGGAAGGGTCGCAAGGCGTCTTTTTGCAACCAATAGCACGGCTATTGGCAAGAAAAACAACGCAGCGGACCGTCCGATCACAGACCGCAGGGAGTTATGCAGAGGGTCCCAAGGGTAGCGTATTCGCAAGGTTGAGACGCTACAGGTAGTGGATCAATTTTGGGAAATTCGCTTAATGCGACAGAACCCTACTAACCACGCCGCATCTAAAATTTAGTGCACGCCCGTTAGGGATGGTCTGAATAACTCACCGTAACATCGAGTAGCGGGTCGCTGATTTTCAAATAGTGGGATTTCACGCGGAACCTCCAGAAACCCCCGTGATTTTTACCCCCCACTTGGGTCACTTTCGCCCTTGGCAGGGCATTTGCCCCGTTTCCGGGCGCACTCATGCCCCGGCCGCCATCAGTTTGCTGCGCACCATCGACAGGTTGGACAGCGCAAACAGCGTGAAGAGTTGCGCCGTGTTTTTCTTCAGGCCGCGATAGCGCACCTTCACAAATCCGAACTGGCGCTTGATCACCCGAAATGGGTGCTCCACCTTGGCGCGCACACCAGCCTTGAGCTTCTCGATCTTCTCAAGTAGCGCATCTATCGGCTTGTTTTTGTCCAGCGCTTTGCGCTTGCCCGCTCGCATGGCCACATGCCAAGTGACATCAACCGTGGCATCCGGGCGCTTTTCAACTCCCTGGTATCCCGCATCGCCAAAGGCCAGCGTCTCTTCTCCGTGCAGCAAGGAGTTTGCTTCAGCAATGTCGCTGACATGGCCGGATGTACCGCGCACGCTGTGCACCAACCCGGACTCAGCATCGGCGCCAATGTGCCCCTTCATGCCAAAGTACCACTGGTTGCCTTTCTTGCTGGAGTGCATCTCTGGATCACGTGCTCTGTCTTTGTTCTTGGTGGAGGTCGGCGCAGCAGTCAGCGTAGCATCTACGACTGTTCCCGTCTTGAGAAGCAAGCCGCGTCGGCTCAGAAGTTCATTGACAGTTGCCAAGATCTGCTCGGCCAGTTTGTGTTTCTCCAAGCGGTGGCGAAAACGCAGGATAGTGGATTCGTCCGGCAGACGCGAGAACTCATCCAACTGGGCAAACTCGCGGTACAGCGGGGTGTCAAAGAATGCCTCTTCCATGGCGCGATCAGATAGCGTGAACCATTGCTGCATGAAGTGAATGCGTAGCATCGTTTCCAAAGAAAACGCTGGTCTGCCGGTGCGCCCTTGCGGGTAGTACGGGGCAATGAGTGCCACCAGCGCAGCCCATGGCACTACTTGCTCCATCTGTTCCAGGAACTCGCGTTTGCGGGTTTTCTTGAGGTTGAGATTGAGGTTCAAAACGGCTTGTTTAATGCTATGTATTTTATAGCGATAATGGAGTTTTGCTCACGAAATTCTTTGCACGAAACCATCGGAGTTATGTAGAGGGTCCCTAGGGGCGCGATGCAATGCATCGCAATGAAATTGGTGTCTGACCCCAATAACCCCAGGGATGCGTTGAAGAGCCGCAAAGGCTCATGGCAGCGCCGGGGTGTACCTCTTTTGCCACGCTTTAGATTTGCATTTACTTGACCGCCTTAGAAAAGTGTTGCCAAGACGCGGGTGCCGTGCTTAAAATTAAAGTGTGTGTGAGCCTTCGGGTCCGCGCATCCCGCTTCACCTCCCTGAGCGGGGCCTGTATGCTGCAAAGCAGAAAAGGCTTATCCGCCCGGCGGTTCATCCTCCGGGCGTTTTTTTGGACGGGCATAAACTACCGCCATGCTCTGGATCAAATCCCTTCACATCATTTTCATTGCCAGCTGGTTTGCTGGCTTGTTTTATTTGCCGCGCATTTTTGTGAATTTGGCGATGGTGCCGAGCAGCAGTGTTGCCGAGCATGAGCGCTTGATTTTGATGGCGCGTAAGCTGCTTCGCTTCACCACGATTTTGTCGGTACCTGCGATTGGTTTTGGCTTGTGGCTGTACCTTGGCTATGGCATTGGCGAGGGCGCTGCCTGGATGCACGCGAAGTGGCTGGTGGTGGTGCTGGCTGTGGGCTACCACCATGCCTGCGGCAGCTTGCTCAAAAAGTTTGTCGCCAACGCCAACACCCGCAGCCACAAGTGGTACCGCTGGTTTAACGAAGTGCCTGTGCTGCTGCTGACGGTGGCGGTGATTCTGGTGGTTGTGAAGCCGTTTTAGAAACTGTAGGGCGGCCAGGTATGAAGTCCCCGAACTCACCAGCAGATGCGAGCGAACCGGTTTCGCCGGGCGCTATGCATCGCCCCCTGCAAGGGGGAGAGGAATTACACGCAGCGCAGCGAAGTGAGGACGGCGGGGGCGAGCCAAAAGTTCATGCTGGAAGCAGTCTCTCATTGCCTTTGGCTTTAGCGATGGTTGGCCTGATTGTTTATGCCAGCCTGTACCCCTTTGCCGACTGGCGCGATCAGGGCATATCACCGCTGAATTTTCTGGCTGCACCCCTGCCCAAATACTGGACGGGCTTTGATGTTGCGGCCAACGTGGCGGGTTATGCGCCGCTTGGCTTTTTACTGGCTTTGTCGGCATTGCGCAGCGGGCGTGCGAAGTGGGCCATCAGTGTTGCGGTACTGGGCGCAGCTGTGCTTTCACTCGGCATGGAAACGCTGCAAAGCTATTTGCCATCGCGCGTACCGTCAAATGTTGATTTGGCCCTCAATATTTTGGGTGCATGGCTAGGCGCGTGCATGGCGTGGGCGCTTGAAAAACTGGGCGTGGTCGATAGCTGGAGCCGCTTCAGAGCGCGCTGGTTTACGTCTGATGCACGCGGGGCGCTGGCGCTGCTGATGCTCTGGCCCGTGGCCTTGCTTTTCCCCGTATCAGTACCCATGGGCTTGGGCCAAGTGTTTGAGCGCTTGGAGGCCGCACTGGCTGAGGCACTGGTTGCCACGCCTTTTCTGGCCTGGCTGCCAGTACGCGAGATTGAGCTACAGCCGCTGGTGCCCGGCGTTGAGCTGGTCTGTGTTGCCTTGGGGGCGCTGGCTCCCTGCCTGCTGGGTTATTGCGTGATGCGCAGTGCCTGGAAGCGCGCTGCCTTTGCCTTGATGGTTTTGTGCACGGGTATAGCTGCGTCGGCGTTGTCTGCTGCGTTGAGCTACGGGCCAGAACACGCCTGGGCCTGGCTCGACTTGCCGGTGCGTGTGGGGCTGGCGTTGGCGCTGGTGATGGCGCTGCTGCTGCTGCCCGTGCGGCGGCGCGGCGCTGCGGCGTTTGCGCTGCTCGCGCTGGCCGTTCAGTTAAGTTTGCTCAATCAAGCCCCGGCCAGCGCCTATTTCTGGCAAACCCTGCAAACCTGGGAGCAGGGGCGCTTCATCCGGTTCAACGGCATCGTGCAGTGGCTGGGCTGGCTCTGGCCTTATGCGGCCTTACTCTACGTGTTGGCAAGATTGGCGGGGCGCGATGCACCGGATGCCCAATCGTAAAATCAGAACATGAGCAAAGCAAACCACATTAATTCTGAAAACCCGTATTACGAGCGGCACATTTTTTTCTGCCTCAACGAGCGCAAGGCCGGTGAAGAATGCTGCGCCAACCAAAGCGCGCAGGAAGGGTACGACCGCTGCAAGTCGCAGGTCAAGGCGGCGGGGCTGAGTGGCCCCGGCAAGGTCAGGGTCAACAAGGCGGGCTGCCTGGACCGTTGCGCCGCTGGCCCGGTGGCCGTGGTCTACCCCGAGGCCGTCTGGTACACCTATGTGGATGCGCACGACATTGATGAGATCGTCGAGTCACATCTTAAAAACGGCAAGGTGGTCGAACGGCTTTTGATGCCTGCGAACGCGGGGCGTTGAGTCTAGTCGGCATTGTATGAACTCCCAGACCCGGAAAACCGTTGTTCAGGGCGCAGCCGGCGCGATTGAAGTGGCCATTGATGAACCTTCGGGCGGCGCGCAGGCCAAAGGCGTGGCGGTGATTGCGCATCCGCATCCGCTGTTTGGCGGCGCCATGGACAACAAGGTCGTGCAGACGCTGGCGCGGGCCTTCACGCAATCCGGCTGGACGGCGGTACGTTTTAACTTTCGCGGTGTAGGCAGCTCGGCGGGCACGCATGACGAAGGCCGTGGCGAGCTTGAAGACATGCTGGTAGTTGTTGCGGCCACTGCGCCTATGGGCGCTATTTGTCTGGCGGGATTTTCTTTTGGCGCGTTTGTGACCACGCACGCTTTCCAGCGTCTGTCGGTGTCGCGCGACATCGACAAGCTGGTGCTGGTCGCAACCAGCGTGACCCGCTCGGCAGCTGCGCCGATTGCGTCCGAGGCGCACATGAAAACGCTGGTCATACACGGCGAACAGGACGACACGGTGCTCCTGGCCGACGTGATGGACTGGGCTAGGGTCCAGGCACTTCCTGTTACGGTTGTGCCCGGAGGCGGGCATTTCTTTCATGGACAATTGCCTTTGCTGAAAAATCTGGTGCTGCGCCACCTGTCTTCGTCTTCTACTGCTTCCTAAGTCACCGAGCAAAAATAACTTGAACATTGTCCAAGTTATTCTTTCTCGGCTCCTAATCTTTTCTGAGCTATCGGACTTCCTCTATGTTTTGTTTTACCAAGGCGCAAAAAGCCTTTTCTGGTGCCTTGCCACTCTTTCTGATGGCTATGGCCATCGCCGTCCCGTCTGTCTCGCAAGCCCAGGCCCCGCAAGCGCCGGAAATCGCGGCCCGCTCTTATTTGTTGATGGATCTGACCGCCAACCAAATACTGGCTGCCAAAGACATCGACTCCCCGGTCGAGCCTGCATCACTGACCAAGCTGATGACCGAATACCTGGTGTTCGATGCGCTCAAGGCGAAAAAAATCGACCTCAAGCAGACCTTTGGTGTCAGCGAACGCGCCTGGAAAATGCCCGGCTCGCGCATGTTCATAGACCCGAAAATGCAGGTGCCGGTCGAAGACCTCATCAAGGGCATGATCGTGCAGTCCGGCAACGATGCCACCGTTGCGCTGGCCGAAGGCGTGGGCGGCAGCGTCGAGCGTTTTGTGCAGTTGATGAACGAGCAGGCTAAGGCGCTTGGCATGAAAAACACCAGCTACAAAAACCCCGAAGGATTGACGCAAGCAGGCCACACCACCACGGCGCGCGACCTGAGCATCCTGGCCACGCGGCTGATGCAGGATTTTCCGGAGTACGTGGGCTATTCGGCCACCAAAAAATACCGCTACCCCGGCACACCGGCTGCCAACGACACCAACCGCAACACGCTGCTGTTTCGTGACCCCAGCGTGGACGGCCTGAAAACCGGCCACACTGACGCGGCGGGTTACTGCATGATTGCCACTGCCAAACGCGATTTCCCGAATCTTGGCCCGGGTGGGAGGCGCTTATTGGCGGTTGTGCTGGGTACGGTCAGCGACAGCGCCAGAGCCAATGAATCGCAAAAACTGCTGAACTGGGGCTACACCGCTTTTGAGGCCGTCAAGCTGTTTGATGCCGGCCAGGCCGTGGTCTCGCCCAATGTCTGGAAGGGCAAATCGAGTGTGGTCAAACTGGGCCAGCCGCAGGCGATTGTGGTGGCCGTGCCCGCAGGTAGCGCGGCCAAGCTCAAAACCCAGGTCGCCCGGCCCGAGCCGCTGGTCGCGCCCTTCACCAAAGGCCAGCGCATCGGCAGCCTGAAGGTCACATCCGGCGACAGCCCCGCCGTGGTGGCAGAAGTCCCCCTGTTTGTACTGGAAGCCGTCGAAGAAGCCGGCATTCTGGGTCGGGCCTGGGATGCAGTCCGGCTCTGGATCAAGTGAAATTTGCGGCAAACAAGCTGAACTGCTACACTCATAGACTTTTCTGGAATGCCAGGGAGAGATCGATTTTCACGTTTTATTGTTAGATATCCAAACGTTTAGGGACGTTTTTTAAATGCCAACCATCAATCAACTAGTGCGTCAGGGGCGCGAGGTCGAGACTGTCAAGTCAAAGAGCCCCGCGCTGCAAAACAGCCCACAGCGTCGCGGTGTCTGCACCCGTGTGTACACCACGACGCCTAAAAAGCCAAACTCGGCTCTGCGTAAAGTCGCCAAAGTGCGTCTGACCAACGGGCTCGAAGTTATTTCCTACATCGGCGGCGAAGGCCACAACCTGCAGGAACACAGCGTGGTGCTGGTTCGCGGCGGTCGTATCAAGGACTTGCCCGGTGTGCGTTATCACATCGTGCGCGGTTCGCTCGACTTGCAAGGCGTGAAAGACCGCAAGCAGTCGCGCTCCAAGTACGGTGCGAAAAAGCCAAAGGTCAAATAAGCCACTGCGGCTCGGACTTTGTTGTTCGCGCCCGATGATGCTAGTCATGACATCGTCAAAACAAGGTGAAAAAATAGGTGTTTGGCTCGCCCTGGCAGGTGAGCTAAACGAAGTGATCCAAGTGCAAATAGTTGCACCGGTCGAGTAAGTGAGGGTTTTATAACTCTCGCGGTGCAGTCGGAAACATCGTTTTCAGCCGTACCAACTGAAGCAAAGAGGTGAAAAAATGCCACGTCGTCGCGAAGTCCCTAAACGTGAAATTCTCCCTGATCCAAAATTTGGTGATGTCGATCTCGCCAAGTTCATGAACGTCATCATGCAAGGCGGCAAAAAGGCCGTCGCTGAGCGCATCATTTATGGTGCGCTCGACTTTATCGAGAAAAAGAACCCCGGCAAAGACCCGCTCGAGGCCTTCCACATGGCCATCGGCAACATCAAGCCCATGGTTGAGGTGAAGTCCCGCCGCGTTGGCGGCGCCAACTACCAAGTGCCGGTTGAAGTCCGCCCGATTCGCCGTATGGCGCTGGCCATGCGCTGGCTGAAAGAGGCCGCGAAAAAGCGCGGTGAGAAGTCGATGTCTTTGCGTTTGGCCAACGAGCTGATGGAAGCCACCGAAGGCCGTGGCGGCGCCATGAAAAAGCGTGACGAAGTTCACCGCATGGCTGAAGCCAACAAGGCATTCAGCCACTTCCGCTTCTAGATTTTTGGCGCAGCAATGGTGCTGCATTGAGTTGATGGGTTGCCAGGTGGTTTGCGGGGCGAAGAGCGCCTTGATTGCGTCCGGTTCAACCCCAATTTCTGCCAGCTGACGTGACGCACAACGTCGCGTCACAGCAGGCAGACGCGTAGAAAAACATGAGAGATGCCCGTGTGGGCAGTTTTTCAACGAGTCTTTTGATCTCTTTGTTCGTAATCCCGAACGGAAAGTAATTTATGCCCCGCGCTACCCCCATTGAAAACTACCGCAACATCGGCATTTCCGCGCACATTGATGCTGGCAAAACCACTACCACCGAGCGGGTTCTTTTTTATACCGGTGTGAATCACAAGATTGGTGAAGTTCATGACGGCGCCGCCACCATGGACTGGATGGAGCAGGAGCAGGAACGTGGCATCACGATCACCTCTGCAGCTACCACCTGCTTCTGGAAAGGCATGGACAAGTCCTGGCCTGAGCACCGCATCAACATCATTGACACCCCTGGCCACGTTGACTTCACGATTGAAGTCGAGCGTTCTATGCGCGTGCTTGACGGCGCTTGCATGGTGTATTGCGCCGTGGGTGGCGTGCAACCCCAGTCCGAAACCGTCTGGCGTCAGGCCAATAAATACAAGGTTCCACGCCTTGCATTTGTGAACAAGATGGACCGCACCGGCGCGAACTTTTTCAAGGTTGTCGAGCAGATGAAGCTGCGCCTGAAGGCCAACCCCGTACCCATGGTGATCCCGATCGGCGCCGAAGAGCACTTCACCGGCGTGGTCGATCTGATCAAAATGAAGGCCATCATCTGGGATGAAGCCTCTCAAGGCATGCTGTTTGACTACCGAGAAATCCCGGCTGAACTGCTTGAGCTGGCTAAGGAGTGGCGCGAGAAGATGGTCGAGGCAGCTGCCGAGGCCAATGAAGAATTCATGAACAAATACCTTGAAGAAGGTGATTTGACCGAAGACGAGATCAAACTCGGCATCCGCACGCGCACCATCGCCAGCGAAATCCAGCCTGTGTATTGTGGCTCTGCGTTCAAGAACAAAGGCGTGCAGCGGATGCTGGATGCCGTGATTGAATTCATGCCGTCGCCGATCGACATCCCGCCCGTCAAGGGCCTGGACGACGACGAAGCGCCTGTGACCCGCAAGGCCGATGACGGCGAGAAGTTCTCGGCGCTGGCGTTCAAGCTGATGACTGATCCGTTTGTCGGGCAGCTGACCTTTGTACGCGTTTATTCTGGCATTCTGAAGAAGGGTGACACCGTCTATAACCCGATCAAAGGCAAGAAAGAGCGTATCGGCCGTATCGTGCAGATGCACGCCAACAACCGTCAGGAAGTCAGCGAGATTCGCGCCGGCGACATCGCTGCCTGCGTTGGTTTGAAAGACGTGACCACGGGCGAAACCCTGTGTGATCCCGATGCCATCATCATGCTCGAGCGCATGGTCTTCCCCGAGCCTGTGATTGCACAGGCGGTGGAGCCCAAGACCAAGGTTGACCAGGAAAAAATGGGTATCGCCCTACAGCGTCTGGCTCAGGAAGATCCATCTTTCCGTGTCAAGACCGACGAAGAATCTGGCCAGACCATCATCGCCGGTATGGGCGAGTTGCACCTCGAAATCATTGTTGAACGCATGAGGCGTGAGTTTGGCGTTGAAGCCAACGTCGGCAAGCCGCAAGTGGCCTACCGCGAAACCATTCGCAAGACGGTGGAAGACAGCGAAGGCAAGTTCGTGCGTCAGTCCGGTGGCAGGGGCCAGTACGGTCACGTCGTGCTCAAGATCGAGCCGAACGAACCAGGCAAAGGCATTGAGTTCGTTGATGCCATCAAGGGCGGAACGGTGCCGCGCGAGTACATTCCTGCAGTCGAAAAAGGTATTCACGAGGCCGTGACCTCGGGCGTGCTGGCCGGCTACCCGGTGGTTGACGTGAAAGTCACGCTGCATTTCGGCTCCTACCACGATGTCGACTCGAACGAAAACGCGTTCAAGATGGCCGCTATTTTTGGCTTCAAAGAAGGTTGCCGCAAGGCCAACCCGGTGATTCTTGAGCCCATGATGGCGGTTGAAGTCGAAACGCCTGAAGACTATGCCGGCAACGTGATGGGCGATCTGGCCTCACGCCGCGGCATGGTGCAGGGCATGGAAGACATGGCTGGTGGCGGCAAAGTCATCAAGGCAGAAGTGCCGCTGTCCGAAATGTTCGGTTACTCGACCACGCTGCGCTCCATGTCACAAGGTCGCGCGACCTACACCATGGAATTCAAGCATTACACCGAAGCGCCGCGTAATGTGTCTGAAGCCATCATGGCTGCAAGAGCTAAATAAAATGATTGCGGGACAGACCGAGGAACGCGCGAAGCGCCTCCTCGCTCTGTCCCCAACTGATTAGTCCCCGAATTTAGTCCCCGAATTAGTCCCCGATTCCCCTGTCTGCGATTGTGTGCCCCTCACTGCCCATGGTGATGGAATAAGCAACACAGTGCAAACATTAAACCGTACATGGG
>JBCKNC010000040.1:0-22766 GCA_038902915.1 Polaromonas sp. | reverse complement strand
ATGAACTACTGACACAGACCGGTCCGGGCACACCGATGGGCGATCTGTTTCGCCGCTATTGGCTGCCGGCGCTGATGTCGAGTGAGTTGCCTGAGGCCGACTGTCCGCCAGTACGCGTCAAGCTGCTGTCCGAACGCATGATCGCGTTCCGTGACACTGCAGGCAAGCTCGGTTTGCTAGATGAATTCTGTGCCCATCGCGGGGTTTCGCTGTGGTTCGGTCGCAATGAAGAGAACGGCCTGCGCTGTTCTTATCATGGCTGGAAATACGATACCACCGGCCAGTGCGTCGATGTCCCGTCGGAACCGGTGGAAAGCGGCTATTGCAAAAAAATCAAACTGAAGTCGTATCCCTTAATCGAGCGCGGCGGCATCCTGTGGACTTACATGGGCCCGCCCGAGCTGCAGCCGGAGTTGCCGGAATTCGAATTTGCAATGGTCAGTCCCGAGCGGCGCTTCATTTCGAAGCGCAACCAGGAATGTAATTATCTGCAAGCGATGGAAGGCGGCATCGATTCCAGCCACGTATCGTTCTTGCATAGCGGCGCGCTGGAACATGATCCGCTTTTCAAGGGTGCCAAGGGCAATAAATACAATCTGCAGGATTTCCAGGTCAAGTTCGAGGTTGTCGAATCCGAAGGCGGCCTGTTGATCGGTGCTCGCCGCAATGCCGAAAACGGCAATTATTACTGGCGCATCACGCAGTGGGTGATGCCGTGCTTTACTGCGATTCCTCCACGTGGCGACCATCCGATTCACGGTCATTTTTGGGTGCCGATCGATGATGAAACCTGCTGGTCGTGGAGTTATGACTATCATCCGGCGCGCGACCTGACAGACAAGGAAGTCCAGGCCATGAACGATGGCTACGGCATCCACGTGAAGCTGATTCCCGGTACCTTCATTCCGGTGCAGAACAAGGACAATGACTACCTGATGGATCGCGCCGGCCAGAAGGCCAAAGTGACTTACAGCGGGATCTCGGGTATCGCAATCCAGGATTCATCGCTACAGGAAAGCATGGGCCCGATCCAGGACCGCACGAAGGAAAACCTGGTCTCGACCGACAACGGCATCATCATGGCACGCCATCGTCTGCGCAAGGCGGCCGAGGCGCTGAAAAAGGGCATAGCGCCACCTGGCCTCGACCCTGTCACGCACAGGGTACGTTCGGTGTCGATCGTGCTGCCGCCGGACGTAGCCTTCAAGGATGCGGCCAAGGAAGCATTGATCGCCCATGAAGGCGTGCCGTTGACTTCCGTGTAACGCCAACTTGGCGATGCTCGGAGCGTCCAGGAAAAGCGCCGCTCATCTGCAGGCGCTCGATAAAATCAAGGAATGGACGCGCGAGCGCTTCAAGCTGCCCGCAGAGGCGGCGATCCTGGTGTCCGAGATCGCCTGCGCGGTGCCCGGTTGTCCGCCGCTGGAAACCGTGGTCGCGTTCTGGACGTTGGACGAGATGCGTCATCATTTCAAGTTGTTCAAGCCGGCGATGGCGGTCGTGGAGCAGGATATTCCGTATGCCTGGCTGATGAAGTCGCTGGCCGTTCCCGAAGGTTTCAGCGACGACTGCTGTTGACTCGCCCGGGACGGAAAATTTTATAAAGAGAATCGCATGATGGCCAACCTACAGCTAAAGACCGCGCTCCAGACACTGGGCCACACCCAGGCGCTCAAGGACAAAAGCGTGCAGCCGAACAGCTTCGATTTTGAATTTGAAGAGGTGCCGGCCATCATCCAGGCATTCCGCCGCATGGTACGCGGGACCGAATTCGACATCAGCGAAATGGCGATTACCACCTACCTGTGCGCCCGCGCGAATGGCAAACGCTTCACCGCGCTGCCGATTTTTCTGGTGCGCGCCTTTCATCACGGCGCCATCGTGCACAACACGACGCTCGGGATTCGCAGCGCTAAGGACTTGGAAGGCAAGAAGGTCGGCGTCAATCGCGGCTACACCGTGACCACCGGCGTGTGGGCGCGCGGCGTGCTGCAACACGAGCATGGTGTCGATCTGTCCAAGATCACCTGGGTGTTGTCCGGCGATGAACACGTCGCCGAATATCAGGCGCCCGGCAATGTGGTGGCTATCGCAAAAGGCAAAAAGCTGGAAGACATGCTGATATCGGGCGAGATCGCCGCCGCCATTGGCGTAACGGTCGAGCACCCCGATGTGAAGCCGCTGATTGCGAATGCCAAGGCGGCCGGTTTCGCGGCGCTGCAGACCAGCGGTTATTATCCGATCAACCATACCCTGGTCGTGAGGGATGAGCTATTAGAGGCGCACCCGGGTCTGGCGCTGGAGATTTTCAATGTCTTCGCCGAGTCCAAACGTCGTTATGTCGAGCGCCTCAAAAATAATCAGATTGCCGAGCCATCTGCGGCTGACCGGCTGTATCGGCGCGTGATGGAAATTACCGGCGCTGATCCGCTGCCCTACGGCATTGCGCCGAACCGGCAAATGATAGAGGCGGTGATCCGCTACGCCGACGAGCAGGGCATCATCAGCCATCCGTATGCAGTAGAAGAATTGTTCGCGCGCGGCACCCATGACCTGGTGGCGTAACGTACTGCAATATTTCCGATCCGAATAAAACCGGAGCCTGCCGCAATTTGCGTGGCGCTCCAGACCCTGAATAATACGAAAGAAGAGCACCATGGACTCCAAAGAATCAGCTGTCACCATTCCGGCATTGCAGCAGATGAAGCGTGATGGCAAAAAGATCGTCGGCGTGGTCGCCTGGGATTACCAGATGGCGCAGATCGTTGACCGTGCCGGCGTCGACATCGTGTCGGTCGGCGATACCGTCGGCATTAATTTGTGGGGTCATCCAAATCCGCTCGAGATCACGATGGACGAAATGATCGTGGTCTGCAAAGCGGTGCGGCGCGGCGTCAAGCGGGCGCTGGTCAGCTGCGATTTTCCGTACGGTCCGCTGCAGGAAGGCGTCGATGCCGCAGTGCGCGCCGCGATCCGGCTGGTGAAAGAGGCGGGCGTGGACATGGTCAAGCTCGATGGCGCGGCCGACTTTCCGGAAGCGGTGGCCGCCATCGCCCGCGCCGGGATTCCGGTCTTCGCGCAGTTCGGCATTACGCCGCAGACCGCGCTCCAATACGGCATTCAATACAGCGCCGCCAACAAACCGGGTGCGCTGGCGACGGATGCCATGATAGCGCGGCTGGTGGCAGAGGCCAAGCGACTTGAAAGCGCCGGTGCGTCGCTGCTCGACTTTACCAACTCCGGCGCGCTGGCCGGCGCTGCGGTCGTCAACGCGGTGTCGATTCCGGTCATCGGCGGCTTCGGTGGCGGTCCTTGGCTGGATGGACGGATGCGCATGGCGCATGCGGCGATTGGGTATGCCGCCAGCGCGATCGATTCCGAGGTGGAAAATTATGCCAATGTGGCTCGCATCACTCTCGATGCGATCACGGCCTACGCCGGCGACGTGCGCGCGGCGCGCCAGATCAAAGGCGCTGCTCCTGCCAAACCTGCACCCTGATCGGATTGCATTATGGGTATCACTGTAATCGACGGTATCGCGACACGCTATGAAGTGATCGGCTCCGGGCCGCCTTTGCTGATGTTTTCGCCGGGAGGATTTAATGCGACGCTGGAGATGTGGTCTTCGCTCGGCGTGTATGCCCGCACCAAACCGATTCAGCACCTGGCGCAGAAGTACAGTTGCATCGTGTTTGACCGGCGCGAGACCGGCCAATCGGGCGGGCGCGTCGAGCGCGTGACCTGGGCGCACTACGTCGCGCAAGGCAAGGGCTTGCTGGATCACCTGAACATCAAACAGGCGCATCTGATGGGCGGCTGCATGGGCTGCTGCCCGGTGATGGCGTTTGCCGTGGCCTACCCTGAGGTCGCGCTGAGCATGGTGCTGTACTGGCCGGTCGGCGGCGCCAGATATCGCATCACCGGCCACCAGCGTTTTGCCGAACATTTGGCGTTTGTGCATCAACAGGGCTTGGCGCAGGTGGTCGCGCTGGTGCAGAAGGATGGCAAGCCCTTTAGTGCCGATCCGCGCGGCGGGCCGTGGGCTTCGGTGATCGCACATGACCCGGCCTTCACTAAGCGCTATGTGAAGCAAAACGTCGAGCAGTACAAACTGATCGTGGCCGGCATGGTGCGCACGCTGTTCGACCGCGATACGGCACCGGGCGCCGAACCCGAGGACTTGATGCGGCTCGATATCCCGGCCCTGATCGTGCCCGGCAAGGACGCGTCGCATGCCACTTCAGCGGCGCGCTATCTGGAAGAATGCCTACCCCGATCCGAATATTGGGATGTCTCGGTCGCCGACCAGACCGAAGAGCGCAGCGCCGCGCGCCTGCTGGAATTCCTCGCTGCTGCCACAGCACCCCACCATGAGCCTGTCAAACCATAATCATCGATACCCACTGCCATAACATTCCTGAGGAAAACCGCATGTCCACGCTTCCCCGTCTCAACGGCATTATTCGCGCTCTCGAAGCCGGCCAGCATTCGTTTACCTTGTTTGCGCCCTGCGAGCTTGAAACCGCAATCGAGCTACAGAGTTCGAAATATGATGGCATCGTTTTTGAAGGTGAGCATCGCGGCTGGGATATCAAAGCCTTGCGCGATAGTCTGCAATACCTGTTGAACCGCGGACAAATCGTCAAATCCGGATCGCCGGCACCGGCCGTCACGCCGACCGCGCGCATCCCGGCCAATGGCGTCGAGAAAAACCAGTTCCTCGCTAAGCAGGCGTTGGATCTGGGTTGCTACGGCATCGTCTGGCCGCATATCAGTAGCGTCGAAGAGGCCTATAACGCGGTCGCCGCCTGTCGCTATCCGCGCCTGAAAGACAAGCCGCTCTACGAGCCGGTAGGGATTCGCGGTGACGGCCCGATGCAGGCGACGCGCTATTGGGGTGTCAGCCAACAGGAATATTACCAGCGCGCCGATGTCTGGCCGCTGGTGCCGCACGGCGAAATTTTCGTGGTGCTGCAGATCGAGGACACGATGGGGATTGAAAATCTGCCTGACATGCTCAAAAACGTCCCCGGCATCGGCGCCGTGCTGATCGGCGAAGGCGACCTCAGTCAGGAGCTCGGTTATGCGCGCCAGACTGAACACAAGGTGGTGCTCGACGCGATGGCCCAGGTGGTGTCGATTTGCAAACAGCACGACGTGATCGTCGGCCACCCACACGTCACGCCGACCAATGCCGAGCGGGTGATCGCCGAAGGTTACCGCTACCTGATGTGCGCCGCGCCGCGCAACTTTGCGACACTGGAAAATGCGCGCACGCTGACCGGCCGCTAAGGGCCTGTGCAAGTTATTGTGGAACAGGCCCTAAGCCCCAGCACCGAATTCAATATCAAAGGAGCATATTTGTGGAAAAAGTACTTGCCGCAGTAAAGACTGGCCCGAGCAAAATCGAGATCCAGGAATTCCCGATGCCGGACGTGCCGGCCGATGGCGCGTTGCTGAGGATGGAAGTGGCCGGCATTTGCGGCACTGACGTCAAGATGTACAAGCAGCCGCTGGCCAAGGGACCTGTCATCATGGGCCATGAAAACATCGGCTACATCACCAAGGCCGGCAGTGAATTCACCAAGCGCAAAGGCTTCAAGGAAGGCGATCTGGTGTTCGTCGAACATTACGTCGGCTGCATGAAATGCGAGTGGTGCCACAAGGGCGAATACCGCCACTGCGAAAATACCGACTGGCGCTACAACCCGGACGGCATCCGTTACGGCTACACCAGCTCGGACAAGCCGCCGCACCTGTGGGGCGGTTTCGCGCAGTACGCTTACCTGCCATGGAATTCGGTGGTCCACAAGGTGCCCGACGGCGTGACGCCGGAACTGGCAGGGCTGGTGACGCCGATGGCCAACGGCATCGAATGGTCGCTGTTCGAGGGTGGCGTGGGCTATGACAGCGTGGTGCTGATCCAGGGGCCGGGCCAGCAGGGCTTGTCGCAAACCGTGATCTGCAAGCAGGCCGGCGCCAAGCTGATCATCGTTACCGGCACCTCGAAAGATGCGGCGCGGCTGGAAGTGGCAAAGGCGCTGGGCGCCGACTATGTGATCGACGTGCAGAAAGAAGATCCGCTGGCGCGCATCATGGAAATTACCGGCGGGCGCGGGGTCGACGTGGTGCTCGATTGCACGGCCGGCGCCGGTACCTTACCGATCCTGCTGGGCGTGGAAGCGTGCAAGCGCAAGGGCGGCGTGATCGTGATGCAGGGCGAAATGGCGGAATTCCCGAATTTCCCGATTGGCAAAGTCACGCTGAAATTCATCACGCTCAAGAGCGCCCGCGGCCATAGCTATCGTGCCTGTGAACTGGCGCTGGCGCAGCTGGCATCGGGCCGCTTCCCACTCGAGAAGGTCACGACCCACAAGTTCGGCCTGAAGGATGTCGACCTTGCAATTCGCTCAGTCGGCAACGAAGGCTTGCCGAATGTGATCCACGCTTCCCTGATGCCGTGGCTGTAGACGGCGCGTGGTCAATTCGTCGAATGTCGTAGCGGGCGAAACCGGGCAAGCGCTGGAAAAGCGCATCCCGGTGACCGTGCTGACCGGCTATCTCGGCGCTGGCAAGACCACGCTGCTCAATCGTATATTGTCGGAGGACCACGGCCGTCGTTACGCCGTGATCGTCAACGAGTTCGGCGAGATCGGCATCGACAATGATCTGATCGTGAGCACCGACGAAGAATTGTTCGAAATGAACAACGGCTGTATTTGCTGCACGGTGCGCGGCGATCTGATCCGCACCTTGCACGGTCTGCTGGAGCGTGGCGGTAATTTCGACGCGATCATCGTCGAGACCACCGGCCTGGCCGACCCGGGGCCAGTAGTGCAGACCTTTTTTGTCGACCACTTTCTACAGGCGCGCACGGTGCTCGATTCGGTCACCACCGTAGTCGACGCAAAACACATTTTGCTGCGTCTGGCCGACAGCCGCGAGGCCGTCGAACAGATTGCCTTCGCTGATCAGATCGTGCTCAATAAAACGGAATTGGTCAGCGAGGACGAATTGCGCGCGATCGAATCACGCTTGAAAAAAATCAATTCGCTGGCGCCTGTCCATCGGTCGCAACGTGCCAATGTGGATCTTGCCAAGGTGCTCGGACGCGGTGCTTTCGATATCGAGCATATTGTGTCGCTCGAACCAGATTTCCTGACGCCTGCCGATGCCGATGTCGATGTTGATGCAGCGCATGTGCACGACGAACATTGCGAGCACGAGCACGATCATCAACATGACAGTGGCATTCACAGTATTTCCTTAATTTCCACGCTACCCATGGATGGCGCGCGTATCAGTTACTGGCTTAACGCACTGGTGTCCAGCAAAGGCGCAGACATCTTGCGCGCCAAGGGCATCATCGATGTCATGGGTGAGGACAGGAGGCTGGTTTTTCAGTCAGTGCACATGCTGCTCGAAGGCGATTACCAGCGGCTCTGGACGGCGCAAGAAACACGTTCCAGTCGCCTCGTCTTCATCGGCCGCAATCTGGACCAAGCGGCGCTGGAGACTGGTTTTAAATCCTGCGTGGCGGTCGATACAATTCAAAATGAGGGCAAACTATGGAGCCACTAAGCAGCGCCCGCGCCGCAAGCGATACGCGACATCGGATCACGGCCGCCAATTCTCAGCCGCGTCGTATCAAGTTGGTCGGACTGGGCAGCGGCGGAGTTTTTGGGGTCAGAGCCCAAATTCGACTAGCCTACGGCTCGCCCGGAGGGCGCTGTGCGATGCACCGCAGCGAAATTGGTGTCTGACCCCAATAACTCCCTGAAAAATGATGAAGGAGGCATGAATGCGTTCGCTTGGTGAATCTTTTATCGTCAGTGCAGACAGCGAAGCATTCGCGACAGAACCCTCAAGGCTGCGAGCTTTGTAGCAAAATCAGTCCCCCATGAAGGACTTTCCCACCCCCACTCCTTTTCGCCGCATCCCCAAGCCGGGTAACATCAGCGCCGACGCGGCATCTGCTGGCGCACCCGCCACCATCCGCCTGAACAAACGCATGGCTGAACTCGGCCTGTGTTCGCGCCGCGAAGCCGATGACTGGATTGCCCGAGGCTGGGTCCGTGTGAACGGCCAGCCTGCGGTGATGGGCCAGCCTGTCACTTTGGATGCGCGCATCGAAGTAGCGCGCGAAGCCGAGCAGCAGCAGCGTCAGCAGGTCACCATCCTGATCAACAAGCCCGTCGGCTACGTCAGCGGCCAGGCCGAAGACGGCCACGAACCCGCCGTGGTGCTGGTACAGCCGCAAAACCGCTGGCGTGAATGCAACAGCCGTATGCGCTGGGGCCATGAGCAGTTGCGCGGGCTGGCCCCAGCTGGGCGGCTCGATATTGATTCCATCGGGCTGTTAGTGCTTACTCAGGACGGGCGCGTTGCCCGGCAACTGATTGGCGAAGACTCAGTGATCGAAAAAGAGTACCTGGTGCGCGTCAGCCTGGGGAATGAAAACCTCAATGTGCAAGCCGCCTTCCCGCCTGAAAAGCTGGCTCTGCTGTGCCATGGCCTGAGCCTAGACAGTCAGGCACTGCGCCCCGCACAGGTCAGCTGGCAAAACCCCGAGCAACTGCGCTTTGTGCTGACTGAGGGCAAAAAACGCCAGCTCCGCCGCATGTGCGAGCAGGTCGGCCTGTTTGTGACCGGCCTCAAGCGGGTACGCATTGGCCGCGTCAATCTGGGTCACCTGCCGGTTGGGCAATGGCGGTATTTGATGCCGCATGAAGGTTTCTAGGTGGCGTTTTGCAGGACGTTCGTGCAAACGCGCAGGCTGCCTGAGTGTTTTGTGGCTTGAGCATATCTTCAGTCAACTTGTAATGGCCCGGAGTTGATGCGCGTTAAAAAAATCAGGCCTCAAAGCCGCAATCCAGGCGCAAGGCAGCAAGCTCTTTGCTGACCATCAGGTTTATCCAAGCCACTGCGTGCCGGAGCTGGCTGGATTGTGTGCAAACCGCAGCGGTATAGGTCGTTGCCAGCTCGAACTCTTTCGGCAGCAGCGCCACCAGGTCAACGCCGTCGGTGAACAAAATCTCAGTGACCTGCGTGCAGCCCAGCAAGCCGGACTCATTTGTTTCAGCCATGGCTTTCATCGCTGCTGCACCGTTGGGGTAGGGGCGTAGGCGGGTGGCGAGCTCTGCTTCAAGACCCAACTCGCGTAGGACCTTCATCACATGAATGCCAGCTGTGGCCTTGATGGGGTCGGGGAAGTAAATGCCGCGTGCGGCTTGCAGTGCGGCTTTTAGTGCGGCGGGGCTGCTCACATCAACCGCTTTTTCACCAGACTTGACGGCTACGCCGGTCTTCACTACGCCAATATTTTTTGCGCTATCTGCTATGAGTTGCCCGCTGGCGGTGAGCTGGGCAATCAGCGTGTCAGTCAGGATAAGCACATCGCAGGGCGTGCCCGAGAGTAGACGGTCTTTCATCATGCCGACTGCGCCAAAAGTGCCTGCCACGTCGCACTGCTGCGCTGCCTTGAAGCGCTCACTCAGCTGCGTTACCAGGCCTTGGGCAGCGCCGCCACTGAGGATAGAAAGTTGAGGGTGAAGCAATGTCATGTGTCAATCGACCTTGATGTTGGCGGTCTTGATGACGCGCTCCCACTTGGTTATCTCTTGTAATGTTGTGAAGATCACTGTCCGAACTACTTTAGGGCACCTCTATAAATTCATTTTTCAGGCGAATTGCCTCGTTGGGCGGTACTCGCGGGTTTTTGGGGTCAGAGTCCAAATTCATCGTGCCCCCGGCACGCCCTTTGGGACGATGCAACGCATCGCCATGAAATTGGCGTCTGACCCCAATAACCCTTCCGGTTGCTGCGCGACCCTCGCATGAGCCCAAAGGGCGATGCGACACCCGCCTAGCACTTCATCCTGAAAACCTGAATTTCTAGAAGTGCCCTTTATTTACTCTACCTTGCCAATGCGTTTGACAACTGCGGCCATGCGGGTTGCATCGGCTTGTACATACTTTTCAAAGTCTGGCGAGTCCTGGTATTGCACCGGGCTGCCTGCGTTCAGAATAACTTCCTTCACCTTCGCATCTTGCGCCGCAGCTTTGGCTGCGGCACGCAGGCGCTGGGCAATCGGCTCTGGTGTGTCTTTGGGTATGAAGAGGCCTGACCACTGCGCGTATTCGGCACTGTAGCCCGCGTCTTTCAGGCTCGGTACGTCTGGCAGCGCGACCAGGCTGCTGGTGCCCCAATGCGCCAGCACCCGCAGTTTGCCCGCCTTGACATGCTGCAGCACCGTGGCCGGCCCGGTCGATACCGCATCAATCTGCCCGCCCAGCAGCGCAATCACTGCGGGGCCAGCGCCAGTGAAGGGCACATGCGTCATTTTGAGGCCGGCGTTTTGCGACAAAATTTCCATTGGCACATGCATGGTGCCGTAGTTGCCGGATGAGCCGTAGTTGATGACACCCGGGCGTTTTTTGACATCGTCCACAAACTGCTGCACGGTTTTCCACGGCGACTCGGCACGCACCGCGAGCACCGTCGGGTCGGCGGTGTAGCGGGCGATGGGCCGCAGGTCAGCCAGCGCAAACATCGGTGGGCGGCCCAGCAGGGTGTCCGCCTCGGGGATCACCGTCAGCGACGACAGCGCCAGCAGAATCGTGTAGCCATCAGGCTTGGCTTTGGCGGCCAGGCCCATGCCGATACCGCCGCCGGCACCGGCCTTGTTTTCGATCACCACCGGCTGCCCCAACTCGCGAGACATCGCTTCAGCCACGGGGCGTGCGACCAGGTCGGCGAGGCCACCGGGCGGGAAAGGTACGATCATCGTGATCGGGCGTGACGGCCAAGCCGTTTGTGCGGCCACCCAGGTGGCGCTCGAAATGAGCATGGCACCCAGCAATACGAATCTGCGTTTCATGTTTGTCTCCTGATAAGTGGGTCTTGGGCAGGACGAAAAACAGTCCCGCCTGCTTGGTTCGCATGCTAACATCCGCCTGAAATTTTTGGGATCATCGCAATCCCTAATCCGCAACTGCTTCAGCGCTTGCCGAGGGGGCAAAAACAAAAGAGAGACAGTGTCATGAAAATTGTTGCCTACCGCTTAAATGGCCAGCCCGGCGTGGGTCGGGTGTCCGCCGACCTTAGTCAAGTCCAGCCTTTCGACCTGCCGGTAGCGCAGCGCGAACTGGGCGCGCTGCCGCTGATCGAAATGCAGGCGCGCGGCGAGGCTTGGCCGGGCCTGCTCGCCGCCGTCGCGCTCAGCGATGTGCAGATCATCGCTCCTTTGCCCAAGCCACGGCGCAACATTTTTTGCGTTGGCAAAAACTACTTTGCACACGCCAAAGAATTTGCTGGCAGCGGTTTTGACAGCAGCGCCAAATCAGGCGGCGACATTCCAGATGCCCCCATCATCTTCACCAAGGTACCCGAGTCCGTGGTGGGCCCCGGTGCCGCGATTGAAATGCCGGCAGTGTCCACCGCGATTGACTATGAAGCCGAACTCGCCGTCATCATCGGGCGCGGCGACAAGGGCATTGCCGCCAAAGACGCGATGGCGCATGTCTGGGGTTACACCATCATCAACGACATCACAGCGCGTGACTGGCAAAGTCGGCACCAGCAGTGGCACATGGGCAAGTCATTCGACACCTTTTGTCCCATGGGGCCGTGGCTGGTCAGCGCCGATGAGCTGGACGGCAGCAAAACCATGGTGCGCTGCTACGTGAACGGCGAGGAGCGCCAGAATGCGTCAACAGCTGATTTGATTTTTGATATTCCCAAGCTGATCGAAACCTTGTCGGCGGGTATCACGCTGTACCCCGGTGACGTGATTGCCACGGGCACGCCAGTGGGTGTGGGCATTGGCTTTAAGCCGCCCAAATACCTGAAGGTGGGCGATGTGGTGCGGGTTGAGATTGACGGGATTGGCTACCTCGAAAACCCTGTCCGTTAACTGGCCCCCACGTTCGCTCGCTTCGCGTAACTCTCTGCCCCCCGAGGGGGCTAATTTTCCTTGGGGCGGCCCGGCGGAAAATTGCAGGCTACCATCACGCGAAAAATCAAGCCACCAGCGGTGCCTCTTGCATCGCCTCATTCTGCTGTTCCAGCATGTCCACCTGGCCCTTCCAGTAATCACTGGAGCCAAACCACGGGAAGTTGATCGGGAAGATCGGGTCGTGCCAGCGCTGGGCCAGCCAGGCGCTGTAATGCACCAGCCGCAGGGTGCGCAGCGGCTCTATCAGCGCCAGTTCGCGTCTGTCAAAATCGCGGAACTCTTCGTAGCCATCGACCAGCGCGCCCAGTTGGCGATTGCATTGCACACGGTCGCCTGAGAGCAGCATCCACAAGTCTTGTACCGCAGGGCCGCTGCGTGCGTCGTCGAGATCTACAAAATGCGGACCTGCACCGGCCAAGCCTTCGGGTGTCCACAAAATATTGCCGGGGTGGCAGTCGCCATGCAGGCGCAGTGTTTGAACGTCGCCCACGCTTTCAAACACGGCCTGTGCCGTCAGCATGGCTTCTTCAAAGGCCTTGCGCCAGCGCGACTCCATATCGAGCGGCAAATAAGCGCCCGTCAGCAAAACATCGCGCGATGCATAGCCAAAAGTTTGCAGGTCAAGTGCGGGCCTGTGGGTGAAATTTTTTGCGCTGCCAACGGTGTGTATGCGGGCCAGAAAGCGGCCTATCCACTCCAGCACGTCCAGGTTGTCGAGCTCCGGCCTGCGGCCACCACGGCTGGGCGATACGCTGAAGCTGAAACCCTTGAAGTGGTGGAGGGTGCTGCCGTTCAACACCAGCGCGCCGACCACCGGAATTTCGGCCGCCATCAGCTCGGCAGTAAATTCATGTTCTTCGACAATCTGTACATCGCTCCAGCGCCCCGGACGGTAGAACTTGACGACCACGATGTCACTGGCGGCATCGCCCGTGCCCACCGGTGCTTCAAGATGCACCTGGTAGACGCGGTTTTCATAGCTGGACAGCGCCATCAGCCGTCCGTCGCCCAGCAAGCCGACGCTGGCCAGCGCGTCCAGCACCACGTCGGGCGTGAGTTTTTCGTAGGCGTGCAGGGCCTGAGGCGGCATGGCGGTCAGAGGCTGGTCGGTCATGCCTCCATTGTCGTTGTTCCCGCCCCGGGCCTTGTTTATAAGGAAAAAGTACCGTCCGCCCTTCCCTGGTAGGCGCAAGCAGCTATAAAAAGAATAGCGTTCTGCGGCTGCTCTCAGAACGCCAGGATATGCCCGGTGCGCGGGTCACCCTTGCCAGCCAGCACCTGCTGGTAGGCGGCGGCCACGGCGGTGTCGCCCTTGTGTTGCTCTACCCGCATCCAGGGCGCAGGGCCTTGCCCGATGCGGGTGCTGAAGGCCTGCCAGGCCAGCACCAGGCGCTGGCCCAGGCCGGCCGGACCCCAGTCGGCGCTGCGCTTTTTGATCTGGGCGGGCGCAAAAAACAGAGTGGCGCGCGGTCCCGGCAGATATTTGGCCCCGCCCAACTGCGTCACATGCGTGCCGCCAATCGAGCAGCTGTACTTCAGGTTGCCAAAGCGGCTGTGGATGCTGTGCCGCAATTTGGCATTGCCGGCAAAGTCCACGTAGATGCAGGCCACGTCCGGAGCGATCTGGTCGAGCTGCGCATAGCTCAGCACACGGCTGTAACAGCCCAGGCTTTCGCAGAAGGCGACATTGGCCGGCGAGGTCAGGCCAATCACTTCGATGCCGGGGCGCTGGGCCAGCTGAAACGCGGTGCCGTAAGCGGTCTTGCTGGATGCGCTGGACAGCAGCATGGTCTGGGCAGCAAAAAAGTCGTTGTCTGCCAGAAAGTCGTCAATCAAGAAGGAGGTGATAAACAGCGGCCGCAGCAGGGCCTGCACGGCTTCGCTCTCAACGCTGTAAAATGCGTCGGTGCTGCAGCGCAGGTACTGGTTGTAGACGGCGTGCAGCTCGCGTCTGTGTTCGGCGCCGTCGGAAAATCCCCTGGCATTCAGACGCACCGGCTGCAGCACCACGCTTGAAGCCATGGGGTAGTAGCCGTAAAACTTCTCGCCCAGCGCAATGCCTTCGCACCGTGATTCGCGCACCGTTGCAAAACCCCACACCGGGATGCAGCCCCAGCCGCCGTCGCCAAGCTCGGGCACCGGGTAAAAGCTCCAGTACTGCATGGCGTCGCCAAAGGCTGCGTAGGTGATGTTGTTGGAGGTCAGTGCAAACGAATCCACCGACAACAGCACCTCGCCCGGTGTCAGGGCTGGGATCGGGGCGCCTTGCACCTGCGTGGTGGCGAGTGCGTCTTTGCGGACCAGAAACCGGTGGGTGCTGCTGGAGGTACCGACGATGGGGCTTGTCATACCAGCACCATATACGAAGCGGCCCGGCTGATCAACACCGCCGGGCCGCTTTGGCGACACTCTCCGATAGACGCTCCTTTCAGAAGGCGATTGTCCACAGGGCCGCCCCATCCTTCGACAAGCTCAGCACGACCGGAACGCGCCCCTCGGGGACAGCGTGCTACACGAAGTGAAAAGCGTGGGGGTCTGTTTACTTCAGCGTGATGGTCACGTCGATGTTGCCGCGCGTGGCGTTAGAGTACGGGCACACTTTGTGGGCGGCATCGATCAGGTCTTGTGCCGCCGCACGGTCCATGCCGGGCAGGGAGATGTCCAGGCGGGCAGCAATGCCGTACCCGGCAGGGACCTTGCCCAGGTCAACGCTGGCGTCAATGCTGAGGCCGTCCGGTAGCGTGATTTTTTTGATGCCGGCCACAGCCTTGATGGCGCCGAGGAAACAGGCGGAATAACCGGCGGCAAACAGCTGCTCGGGGTTGGTGCCGGTGCCGGTGGTGCCGGGCGAGCTCAGCGTGACGTCCAGGCGACCGTCGTCGGTTTTGGACTTGCCGTCACGGCCGCCGGTGGTGTAAGTTTTAGCGGTATAAAGCACTTTGTCGAGTTTCGTGGTCATGCTGTTCCTTGGAAAAATGCCTCGAGAATGAAGCGGGTTGAAAAGATTAGAAAGAAAGAAAACTGTTACGCAACCAGCCGCTGGCGCAAGGTCTGCACCAGCTGGGTCAGGGTGATCAGCTCGGGGATAGAGCATTGGGTGGCACTCAGGATGCAGCCGGGAATTTTGGCGGCCTGGCCTTTGAGTTTGCGGCCCACGGCCGTCAGCGTGATGTGAACGCGGCGCTCGTCTTCCACGTCGCGCAGCCGCGAGATAAAGCCCGACGCTTCAAGGCGTTTGAGCAAAGGCGTCAGCGTGCCGGAATCCAGGTACAGTCGCGCGCCGAGTTCGGACACCGTCAGGCCATCCTTTTCCCACAGCACCAGCATGGCCAGGTACTGCGGGTAGGTCAGCCCCAGATCATCGAGCAGCGGCTTGTACAGCTTGGTCATGGCCAGCGAGGTGGAATACAGCGCAAAGCAGAGCTGGTTGTCCAACTGCAGCAGGGCGTCGGTAGCGGTGGTTTTGCTTGGCATGGGTTGAATTGTAGCGTGCAATTAGATTGTGTGCAATTTAATTTGCAAGAAATTGTTTGCCAAGGCTTTTCCCAGCGTCAATGCGACCCGCAAGTCGTCCCCACTAAACTGGAGGGCCATGCAAACTACCCGCACCTCACGCGCCGGCAAGCCCCCCCGCTATTCGCCGTCTTCATCCGCGCCGGTGGCAAAAGCCGCCCAGGTCATTGAAGAGCTGCGTCCGGGCCAGTCGCTGGAGCTGCTTAAAGAGCTGCACATCCTCACGCGCGAGGGCAAGCTGAACCAGGACACGCGACGCAAGCTCAAGCAGGTTTATCACCTATACCAGTTCATTGAACCCTTGCTCAATGCTGCGACTGCGGCAAACCCTAGGGCCACACTCGCTGACCATGGCGCGGGTAAATCGTATTTGGGTTTTATTCTGTACGACTTGTTTTTTAATGTGGCGCACAAGGGTGAAAAAACCAGCGGCCATATTTACGGCATTGAAACCCGCGCAGAACTGGTTGAAAAATCCCGCGCGCTGGCCCAGCGCCTGGGTTTTCAGCGCATGTCGTTTTTAAATCTTTCGGTGCAGCAGGCGACCACTTCACCTGACCTGCCCGAAGCGATAGACATCGTGACGGCACTACATGCCTGCGACACCGCCACCGATGATGCGATTGCCTTTGGTCTTGCCAAAAACGCAAAGCACATGGTGCTGGTGCCGTGCTGCCAGGCCGAGGTAGCGGGCATTCTTAAAAAGAGCCGCGCGCTCAATCTCGCTAAAACACCGCTGGCCGAATTGTGGCGGCACCCGCTGCATACGCGAGAGTTTGGCAGCCAGATCACCAACGTGTTGCGCTGCCTGCAACTGGAGGCTAATGGCTACAACGTTAGCGTCACAGAGCTGGTGGGTTGGGAGCACTCGATGAAGAATGAGATGATTTTGGCGAGCCGCCCGGTTATCCCGAATGCCAGCAAGACCGGTGCGGCGCAAGTGCGTCTGAAAGAGGTTTTGTCTGAGCTGGGCCTGCAGGAGCTGACGCTGCGTTTTGCGATTTATCAGAGCAGTGTCGTAACTACTCAGGTCCCTGTAGGGTGGGCATCGCCCACGCAATCCACGACTTGGCCCCATTCATGAAGCCAGCGTGGGCAGTGCCCACCCTACGAATCAGCAAGACCTGAGTAGTGACGCAGTGTCGGCATCAATTGCTAAAACGCTTGCGCGTCAAAGCCAACGCAATCCAGAAAGCGACTACGGCGTAAACAATCAGCATCAACAAGTGCTGAAAGCCCTGCGCAGGCCATTGGCCTAAGAACAGTGGGCGAATCAGCTCAACCGCTGCCGTCAAAGGTAGCCAGTCAGAGATCACGCGCAGCACGCTAGGTAACTGGTCACGCGGAAAGAACACGCCGCTCAAAAACATCGTCGGCGTTAAAAACAGCGTGAAGTAATAGGTGAAAAAATCGTAACCCTTGGCCAGCGCATTGAAGATCAGGGCGATGCATGAAAAGGTGATGCCGACCAGCGCCAACAACGGCAAAGCCAGTAGCAGCATGGGGCTATGGCTGATATTCAATGCCAGCATCACGGCCAATATCACCACACTGGTAAATAGCGACTTGAAAGCCGCCCACAGCATTTCAGCAAACACCACGTCGTCAAGCCGAACCGGGGCGTTCATGATGCCGTCCCAAGTGCGCTGCACGTGCATGCGTGAAAAGGCTGAGTACAAGGCTTCAAACGATGCGGCCTGCATGGCACTGGCGCACACCGAGCCGCTGGCTAAAAACAAAAGGTAGGGTACGACTGTGCCGTTTAAATTGACGCTGCCAATCAACATGCCCAGCCCGTAGCCAAACGCCACCAGCGTGATGAGTGGCTCGGCAATATTGCCGACAAGGCTTGGCATGGCGAGCTTGCGCCAGACCAGAAAGTTACGGCGAAACACTGGCACCCAACGCAGGCTGATATGGGGTGCTGCCCAAATGGAAGTCATCACGCATCCTCCCTGATTTGTCGGCCTGTGAGTTTCAGGAAAAGGTCTTCAAGATTTGCTGGGCGATGCAGGGTGCGCAGCTGTGGGTAGTCATTCAGTGCAGCCAGCAAGCGCTTGGAGTTTTGCGTGTAGAAAAACACCGTCTCACCACTGACTTCGGTGCGTGCTGCTAAGGCCTTCAACGGCGAATCAACCAGTGCCAGCGCCCCTGCGCCATAAACCTCGACCACATCGGGTTCCAGGTTGTCGGCAATCAACTGGCGTGGTGTGCCTTCGGTCATTTTCTTGCCGTGATCGAGCACCAGCAAGCGGTCACACAGGCGTTCGGCTTCATCCATGAAGTGGGTCGTCAGCAAAATTGATTTGCCCTGTTGCACCAGCTGCTGCAGGCGCTCCCACATCAGGTGCCGGGCTTGCGGGTCAAGCCCGGTGGTGGGCTCATCGAGCAATAACAATTGCGGGTCGTTGACCAATGCACGCGCCAAGCTCAGGCGGCGCTTCATGCCGCCTGACAGTTCACTGAGCTTGGCATCGGCCTTGTGCGTTAGCGCCGCAAATTCCAGCAGCTTCGGAATGCGCTCTTTGATGACCGCATCCTTCATGCCGAAGTAGCGGCCAAACACCAGCAGATTTTCTGCACATGAAAAGTCCGGGTCCAGGCTGTCGAACTGGCTGACGACGCCGAGTTTTTCTTTAATCGCCAGCGCGTCCTGCGGCATGTGCAATGTGCTTTTCCCCGGCTGATGAAACGACACACTGCCCGCATCAGGCGCGGTCAGCCCCAGGCACATGCGGATGGTGGTGGTTTTCCCCGCGCCGTTGGGGCCAATCACACCCAGACACTCTCCGGGTGCAATCTCAAACGACAGGTTGTCAACGACTGTGGTCGCGCCGTAGCGCTTGGTCAGCCCTTTGATGCTGAAGAGGTTTTGCGTCATGCGCTGCCTGATTTACTGAAAAGCCACCTCGGCAAAACTGCGCAGCTTGCGGCTGTGGAGCTGCTTGATGCCTTCCTCGCGCAGCAGCTCTATGGCGCGGATGCCGATGCGCAGGTGCTGGTCAACCCGTTCGCGGTAAAAATGATTGGCCATGCCGGGCAGCTTGATCTCGCCGTGCAGCGGCTTGTCGCTCACACACAGCAGCGTGCCGTAGGGCACACGAAACCTGAAGCCATTGGCTGCAATCGTGGCGCTCTCCATGTCCAGGGCCACTGCGCGGCTCTGGCTGAAGCGGCGCTGCGGCTGGTTGCCGGGCAGCAGCTCCCAGTTGCGGTTGTCAGTCGATGCCACGGTACCGGTGCGCATGATGCGTTTTAGCTCCGGGCCTTTGAGGTGGGTGACATCTTCAACCGCCTGCTCCAGCGCTTTTTGAATTTCGGCCAGCGCTGGTATCGGTACCCACAGCGGCAGTTCTTCATCTAGCACATGGTCTTCACGCACATAGCCGTGGGCCAGCACATAGTCGCCGAGCTGCTGGCTGTTGCGCAGGCCGGCGCAGTGGCCGAGCATGATCCAGGCATACGGACGCAGCACGGCGATGTGGTCGGTGATGTTTTTGGCGTTGGCTGGCCCGACACCGATGTTGACCATCGTGATGCCACTTCGGTCAGCGCGCATCAAGTGGTACGCAGGCATTTGCGGCAAACGCGGTGGCGCTGTGCCCAGCTCATCGCCGGCAATAGCATCAAGACCAACGCGGCGTGTGACCACGTTGCCGGGTTCAACAAACGCCATGTATTCGCTGTTCGCATCAAGCATGGCTGCATGGCCCAGGCGCACAAACTCGTCGATGTAAAACTGGTAGTTGGTAAACAGCACAAAGTTCTGAAACCAGTCGGGCGAGGTGCCGGTGTAATGGCGCAGGCGCTGCAGCGAATAGTCAACCCGGGCAGCAGTAAACAGCGACAGCGGTTGCGGCTCACCGGGCCCCGCCTCAAACGTGCCATTGGCAATACCGTCGTCCATGGCGGCCAGATTCGGCAGGTCAAACACGTCACGCATCAGTGTGCGGCGCGCCGCGCTGAGGTTGCCTTCTATGTGGTCATGCTCGGCAAACGAGAAATGCACCGGGATCGGATGGGTGCTGGTGCCCACCTCCAGCTCGACATTGTGGTTTTGCAGCAGCAGGCGAAACTGCTCAAGGTAATACTCGCCATACAGGTCTGGTCTGGTCAGCGTGGTTTCAAAGCGGCCAGGGCCAGCCACAAAACCGTAGCTCAATTGTGATGCAGCCAGTGGGTCGAGCATCGCACGCGTTACCGTGTCGGTGTGGATGCGCACAAAGGGATAGCAAGCCCGAACATGACCTTCAATAGCATCACCCGCAACATAGCGTTGCATGGCCAAGCGCAAGTGGGCGATTTGCTGGTCGTAAATCATCCGCACCTGGGCCAGTGCGGCAGCGGCATCCAGGTAGCGGGTGGGGGCGATGAAGCTGGGGAGGTAGAGCATATATTCGACTCCGTGATCTATGGGCGGGGCGCACTTCAATTCAAGCCGGGGCCGCGGGACTGGCTTTGCCAGACCGCAGGCGCAGCGGCCCCCTCGGGGTGCAGGGAGCTACACGCAGTGAGCGACCGTGGGGGCAATGATTCTCGCATTGTCACAAACTCTTCTGCCATCGTCGGGTGTATGCCAATCGTGCTGTCGAAGATAGCCTTGGTTACGCCAGCTTTCATGGCCACGGCAAAGCCCTGCACGATTTCGCCCGCATCAGCGCCCACCATGTGCAGGCCGACGACGCGGTCGGTGACGCTGTCTACCAGCAACTTCATCAGCGTGCGTTCAGTGCTGCCGCTGAGGGTGTGCTTGAGCGCCTTGAAGTCGCTGCGGTACACCGTGATGTTGCCAAATTTTTTGCGTGCATCGCTTTCCGAATAACCCACCGTGCCGATGTTAGGGTGGGTAAACACGGCGGTGGGGATGAAGTCGTAGCTCATGCTGCGCCGCTTTTTGCCCGCAGCCGGACCGAATAGATGATCCACCACCACCATGGCTTCGCCGAGCGCCACGGGCGTAAGCTGCAGGCGAGCCGTCACGTCGCCTAATGCGTAGATGGACGGCACCGATGTCTGGTAATGGCTATTGACCTTGATCGCACCTTTGGTATCCAGCGCCACGCCTGCGGCATCCAGGCCGAGGCCGGTGGTATTGGGCACGCGGCCAGTTGCATACAGCACGGTATCTACTGTAAAACTCGCTGCGCTTCCTGTGCCCACCTTGACTTTTACCAGCAGGCCGTCAGCCGTTTTTACAATCGATTCAACCTCGGACTTCAGTTGCAGATTGACACCGGTCTTGCCCATCTCTGCCGCAATAAAACTGCGAATGTCTTCATCAAAACCCGTCAGCACTTTTTCGCCACGGTGCAGTTGCGTAACCTGCGCGCCCAGGCCATTGAAGATGGACGCAAACTCGCAGGCGATATAGCCGCCACCTACTACCAGCAGGCGTTTGGGAAAAGGGTTCAGGTCAAACATGCTGTCGGATGTCACGACATGTTCGCGTCCCTCAAGCGTCGGCACAGTCGCCGTGCCGCCAGTAGAAACCAGGATGTTTTTGGCAGTCAATGTCTGGCCATCCACTTCGACCGTATGCGCATCCAGCAGCCGCGCCCAGCCCTTGATAATTTTGACACCCACGCTGTCAAGCAGTTGTATATAGATGCCATTGAGCCGCGAGATTTCAGTCGCACGATTGGCCTTCAAAACCGTCCAGTCAAACTTTGGTGCCTCGCCCACCCAGCCAAAACCGTGCGACTCTTCAAACGCCTCGGCGTAATGCGCTGCGTAGCTGTAAAGCTTTTTCGGAATGCAGCCGACGTTAACGCAGGTGCCGCCCATCTCGGCAACCTCGGCCAGTGCCACGCGCGCGCCACGCTGGGCTGCCATGCGCGCCGCACGCACGCCACCGCTGCCGCCACCTATGACGAAGAGGTCAAAATCAAAAGTCTGCACAGGGTTTTCCTTGAGGGTTGAGGATGCTCCATGATAATTGGGGATGATTACATCTACAGACTTCGCATCTTTATCCCTGCCCGCCCACGTACTGGCTAACCTGACGCAGCTTGGTTACACCAGCATGACCGCGATTCAGGCGGCCTGCCTGCCGCTGGCGCTGCTCGGCAAAGACCTGATTGCGCAGGCTAAAACTGGTAGCGGCAAAACAGCGGCCTTTGGCATTGCGCTGCTGGCTAATTTAAATGCGCGGCGCTTTGCGGTGCAGGCCATGGTGCTGTGCCCGACGCGTGAGCTGGCCGACCAGGTGGCTACTGAAATCCGCCGTCTGGCGCGCGCCGAAGAAAACGTCAAGGTGGTGGTGCTGTGTGGTGGTGTGCCGCTACGCAACCAGTCGGCCAGTCTGGAGAACGGCGCACACATTGTGGTCGGCACGCCGGGCCGCATCATGGATCATCTGGCGCGCGGCAATTTAAAGCTCGACGCGATGAACACGCTGGTGCTGGACGAGGCCGACCGTATGCTCGACATGGGCTTTTTTGACGACATCTGCGTGGTGGCGAGGCAGTGCCCGAAAGAGCGGCAGACTTTGCTGTTCTCGGCGACCTACCCGGAGGGCATCGCCAAAATCAGCCAACAGTTCATGCTGTGCCCGCAAACCATCACTGTGCAGGCGCAGCATGAAAAAAGCAAGATCCGCCAGCGCTGGTATGAGGTGCCCGAGAGCGACCATGATGAGGCGCGTTTGAATGCAGTAGCTTTGCTGCTTAACCACTACCGCCCGGCCAGCACGCTGGCGTTTTGCAATACCAAGTCGCAGTGCCGCGCACTGGTGGCCTATTTAAAAAGCCAGGGTTTCAGTGCGCTGGCCCTGTTTGGCGAGCTGGAACAGCGCGAGCGTGACCAAGTACTGGTGCAATTTTCAAACCGCAGCTGCTCGGTGTTGGTGGCTACCGACGTGGCTGCGCGCGGGCTGGATATCAACCAGCTGGAAATGGTGATTAATGTTGACGTCACACCCGATGCCGAAGTGCATATTCACCGTATTGGCCGCACCGGACGCGCCGATGAAGAGGGCTGGGCCATCAGCCTGGTCAGCATGGACGAGATGGGTTACGTCGGCAAGATCGAGGTGCTACAAAAAGCCGAATCCGAATGGCACAAGCTGACAGAGCTAACGCCTGCCAGCAAAGAGCCACTGCTGCCGCCCATGGTCACACTGCAAATCGTCGGTGGTCGCAAGGAAAAAATCCGCGCCGGTGATGTACTGGGCGCGCTGACCGGTGAGGCCGGCTTTACCCGCGAGCAGGTCGGCAAGATCAATGTCAACGAGTTTTCAACCTATGTGGCCGTTGACCGCGCTATTGCGGCTGATGCACAGCACAAGCTGTCGCTGGG
>JBCKNC010000039.1:0-23019 GCA_038902915.1 Polaromonas sp. | reverse complement strand
TGGCGGCAATGTCGCCAAGGGCCGCATCCCAACTGACGGGCTCGAACTGGCCGGAGCCTTTGGGGCCAACACGTTTGAGCGGGTGCAGCAAACGCTCGGGGTGATAGGTGCGCTCGGAGTAACGCGATACCTTGTTGCACAGCACACCTCCAGTCTGCGGGTGATCGGGGTTGCCGCTGACGCGCGTGGCCACGCCATTTTCGACCGTTGTAAGCAGGGAGCAGGTGTCGGGGCAGTCATGCGGGCAGGCGCCCCGCACTTTGACGCTGTCTTTCACGAAACCGGCACCAGCGGAAATGTTGATGGTATGGGGCATGGGTTAAAACTATGGCTCTCGCTTGAGAAGGGCGGCCGCCCTCCGGGATCACTTGCAGGGAGCCCTTATGAAAACATTTCAAACCTTGGGGCAGACCCTGATGGTAGCCGACGTGCCGCTGCTGAATCTGGCAGACTATGCACACTGCCAAGGCCAACCCTGGGCCCGCAAAACATCCGGGAAATAAGGGATGCAGCGGGCCTGACTACCCAAAGGTTTTCATGAAAGTCATTGACTCCATCGTCACCCAGGCCGCCGGCATTGCCGCCGTGCGCCGCGATATCCATGCCCACCCCGAGCTGTGTTTTGAAGAAGTGCGCACCGCCGATGTGGTGGCGCAAAAACTCACCGAGTGGGGCATTCCCATGCATCGCGGTATGGGCACCACCGGCGTGGTGGGCATCGTCAAGAGCGGCACGTCCAGCCGCGCCATCGGCCTGCGCGCCGATATGGACGCCTTGCCGATGCAGGAGTTCAACACCTTTGAACACGCCAGCCGGCACCCGGGCAAGATGCACGCCTGCGGCCACGACGGCCACACCGCCATGCTGCTGGCCGCCGCGCAGCACTTCGCCAAAAACCGCAATTTCGATGGCACCGTTTACCTGATTTTCCAGCCCGCCGAAGAAGGCGGCGGCGGTGCGCGCGAGATGATCAAGGACGGCCTGTTTGACAAGTTCCCCATGGACGCCGTGTTCGGCATGCACAACTGGCCCGGCACGCAGGTCGGCAAGTTTGCCGCCAGCGCCGGCCCGGTGATGGCGTCGAGCAACGAGTTCAAGATCACGATTCGCGGCAAGGGCGGCCATGCCGCCTTGCCGCACAACGGCATTGACCCGGTGCCAGTGGCCTGCCAGATGGTGCAGGCCTTCCAGACCATCATCAGCCGCAACAAAAAGCCGGTCGATGCCGGCGTGATCTCGGTCACCATGATCCATGCCGGCGAGGCCACCAACGTGATCCCCGACAGTTGCGAGCTGCAGGGCACGGTGCGCACCTTCACGCTTGAGGTGCTCGACATGATCGAAAAACGTATGCAGCAGATCGCCGAGAACATCTGCGCCGCGCATGACGCCGGCTGCGAGTTCGAGTTTGTGCGCAACTACCCGCCCACCATCAACCATGCGAAGGAAACCGAGTTCGCGCGCAAAGTCATGGCCGGAATCGTCGGTGCCGACAACGTGATCGAGCAGGAGCCGACCATGGGCGCGGAAGATTTTTCCTACATGCTGCAGGCCAGGCCGGGTTGTTACGCCTTCATTGCCAATGGCGACGGCACGCACCGCGAGATGGGCCACGGCGGGGGCCCGTGCATGCTGCACAACCCGAGCTACGACTTCAACGACGACCTGATCCCGCTGGGCGCCACCTTCTGGGTGCGGCTGACTGAAAGCTGGCTCGCCCAGGACGCCGCATGACCGGTTTGACGCGAGTGACAGGAGCTTTTTTCGGCACTTATGCCGAGGCGCGTGGCAAGTTTCTGCAGGCAGCGGCCGCTGCCGGGGCGTGGTTCAAAAAGTAACGTTTTTGAGTAACACGGGCAATGTGAATTTTGGAAGGTTTGACTATGACTCAACCGATGACCAGCCGAAAAAGTGCTACCCGGTTTTGAAGCACGCCGGGAACTGAGGTCGTAGGCCTGTCCTGAGCAAAGTCGAAGGGGCAGTTTTTTGATAATAAAATCGGTCATCTTGGGCTCACCTTCAGGGTTAACTCAAGTTGGAGGCTAAGCGCTTTATTTGAATCGGGAAATCAGGATAAATTGATTATGAAATAACGGATTCAGGTAGATGTCATAATTGGTCTGTAGGTTATTGAGTCGTTGGTTTTAAATTAATAAGGAATTATTCATGGGAAACTTGATTGATATTCAAAATCAGATTGAAAAACTCCAAAAGCAGGCCTCTGAAATAAAGGCTAAAGAGTTTCACTCAACCGTGCAGGACATTCGCGCCAAGATGCAGGCGTTTGGCATTACCGTGAAAGACTTGCAGCCCGGCAAAGGACGTGGAGTCAAGGCCAAGGCTGGCGTTTCAGCAAAGCGGGCGGGCGCTGGTGCCAAAAAGAAAAGTGCTTTAGTCGTGGCAGTCAAATACCGGGGGCCTAATAATGAAACTTGGAGTGGGCGCGGTTTGACACCGCGTTGGCTCGCCGCGCTGGTGGCACAAGGGCGTACGAAGGAAGACTTTGCCATCAAGAGTTGACTGGAGTACAGGGAGATAAATGCAAAACAGAGCTCTGGGTTGGCCGCGTGCCGTCAAACGCTTGGTGGTGGTTGCGCTGGACATCGCTTTGGCAATGGCGGCCACTTGGCTTGCCTTTACTTTGCGCCTGGATGCGTTGCACAGGCCCAGCGGTGCGCAGTGGTGGGTGTATGCGCTGACGCCCGCGCTGGCTATACCTGTCTTCATTAGGTTTGGTTTGTACCGGGCCATTTTCAGGTATACGGGGCAGGCGGCATTGCTGGCTACTGCGCAGGCCGTGGCCGTATATGGGGTTTTGTTGCTGGGCGTTCTTCTGTGGCAGCAGTGGCCAGCTGTACCTCGCAGCTTGGGCGTGCTACAGCCCTTGATATTTCTGCTGCTGGTGGGCTCCAGCCGGGCGATGGCGCGCTTCTGGTTGTCAGATTTTGGGCACAAGCAGAAAAAAGCTGACGGTCGCTTGCTGATTTTTGGGGCCGGTACGGCGGGTGTACAAACGGCAGCCGCACTGGGGGTTTCGGGCCAGTTTGAATTGTTGGGTTTCGTGGACGATGACGCTGGCAAGGTTGGCCGCAGTATCAATGGCGTCCCGGTGTTTTCCCAAGAGGATATTGCGGGGCTGGTGACCCGCCAGGGTGTAACAGACATTTTGCTGGCATTGCCAAGCGCATCCCGGGAGCGGCGCAACAGCATTCTCCAAAGCCTGCGCCCACTGCCGGTTCATGTCCGTACCCTGCCGGGTTTGGCTGATCTGGCCAGTGGCCGCGTAACGGTTCAGGATTTCAAGGAACTGGATATTGAAGATTTGTTGGGGCGCGACCCTGTGCCGCCGAATACGACCTTATTGGCGCGCAATCTGGCTAGCAAAGTGGTGCTGGTTACGGGGGCCGGGGGGAGTATTGGCAGTGAGCTGTGCCGGCAGATTCTGTTGCAAGGGCCGCGACAGCTTTTGCTGCTGGACCATAACGAATATGGTCTGTACAGTATTCATCAGGAATTGCAGGGTTTGTGCACGACCCATGCGCTTGGCGTGGTGCTGGTGCCGCTGTTGGGGAGTGTCGCCAATTCTCCGCGGCTGCATGAAATATGTCGTGCGTATCGCCCTGAAATTGTCTACCACGCTGCAGCCTACAAGCATGTGCCGATGGTGGAGTCCAACCCGGCGGAGGGGATTGTCAACAATGTGTTTGGTACGCTCAACATGGCCCGGGCCGCCCTGGACAGCGGGGTCGCTCATTTCGTACTGATTTCGACCGACAAGGCGGTTCGCCCGGCCAACATCATGGGGGCCAGCAAGCGCATGGCCGAGCTGGTGTTGCAGGCGCTGGCTGCAGCACAAGTGGGACAGCCAGGGCCGCACCCCAGTGCATGTTTCAGCATGGTCAGGTTTGGCAATGTTCTGGGCTCCAGCGGCAGTGTGGTGCCCTTGTTCCGGCGCCAGCTTGCCGCGGGCGGACCCTTGACGGTGACGCATTCTGAGGTCACCCGCTATTTCATGACCATTCCTGAGGCAGCGCAACTGGTGTTGCAGGCTGGGGCCATGGCCTCGGGAGGGGAGGTGTTTGTGCTCGATATGGGCGAGCCGGTCAGGATACTGGATCTGGCCCATCGCATGGTGGAGTTGTCGGGCATGAAGGTGCGGGACGAGGCACACCCAGACGGCGACATTGAAATCGCCATCACGGGCTTGCGCCCCGGTGAAAAACTGTACGAAGAATTGCTTATTGGCGACAACCCCACGCCGACCACCCATCCTCGCATCATGAAGGCACACGAAGATCACCTGTCCTGGCCGGTCCTGGAGCTGCAGCTGCAGACTTTGCGCCGCGCCGCTGACAACAGTGATGTGGCTGCCATCAAGGCGGTGCTTCTGGCCTGTGTGCACGGGTATGGCGAGCCGGTCGCTCAAGCCGTATGAATTTCCGGCTGACGTGAGGATGCGGCACAATTTGCCCATTGTTTGTTTGAAGCCCTAATTCCCATAATCTCCCATGACCGACACCCTCAACATTGCCCCGCGCGACAAGGCCGAAATTCTGGCTCAGGCGCTGCCCTATATCCGCAAGTTTCATGGCAAGACCATCGTCATCAAGTACGGCGGCAACGCCATGACCGACCCGGCGCTGCAGGCGGACTTTGCCGAAGATGTGGTGCTGCTCAAGCTCGTTGGTATGAATCCTGTCGTCGTCCATGGTGGTGGCCCGCAGATTGAGGCCGCGTTGAACCGGCTGGGCAAGAAGGGCGAATTCATCCAGGGTATGCGCGTGACGGACGAAGAAACCATGGAAGTGGTCGAGTGGGTGCTGGCCGGACAGGTGCAGCAGGACATTGTTGGCCTGATCAATCAGGCGGGCGGCAAGGCGGTTGGCCTGACCGGGCGTGACGGCGGCTTGATTCGTGCGCAAAAGCTCAAGATGGTGGACAAGGATGATCCGGCGAAGGAGCACGACCTCGGTTTTGTCGGCGAGATTCTCAGCATTGACCCGAGCGTGGTCAAGGCGCTGCAGGACGATGCCTTTATTCCCGTCATCAGCCCGATTGGTTTTGGTGAAGACAACGAAAGCTACAACATCAACGCCGACGTGGTGGCGAGCAGGCTGGCCATTGTGCTCAAGGCCGAGAAGCTGATGCTGTTGACCAACACCCCCGGCGTGCTCGACAAAGCCGGTAATTTGCTCACCGACCTGACGGCGCGCCGCATCGAGGAGCTGTTTGCCGACGGCACCATCAGCGGCGGCATGCTGCCCAAGATCAGCGGGGCGCTCGATGCTGCCAAGAGCGGCGTGAATTCAGTTCACATCATTGACGGCCGCGTGCCGCATGCCTTGCTGCTGGAGATCCTGACCGAGCAGGCTTTCGGGACCATGATCCGCTCGCATTGAGGGTTACACTCCACACCCATATGCTCGAACTAGCGCCTGATGCCGTACACAGCCCGCATGCCACCACTGCTGCGGTGGAGCCGTCAGCGCGCAAACGGCCCAAACCGGGAGAGCGCCGGGTGCAGATACTGCAAGCGCTGGCAACCATGCTGGAGCAGCCAGGTGCCGAGCGCATCACCACATCGGCGCTGGCAGCCAAGCTCGAAGTAAGTGAAGCCGCACTCTACCGTCATTTCGCCAGCAAGGCGCAAATGTTTGAAGGGCTGATCGAGTTCATCGAGCAAAGCGTCTTCACCCTCGTCAACCAGATTGGCGAGCGCGAGCCAGACCACTCAGTGCGTACCCGCAAGCTGGTCGTCATGGTGCTACAGTTCGCCGAAAAAAACCCCGGCATGACGCGCGTCATGGTGGGCGATGCCCTGGTGTTTGAGAATGACCGCCTGCAAGAGCGCATGAACCAGTTTTTTGACAAGCTGGAGTCCAGCCTCAAGCAAACCCTGCGTGATGCAGCAAGCGCCAGCGGTGCAGCCACGCCGACGGTCGATGCACAGGTCAGGGCCTCCGTGATCTTGGCCTTTATGGTGGGTCGCCTGCAACGCTTTGCCCGTTCGGGCTTCAGGCGGCTGCCTTCCGAGCACCTCGATGCCAGCCTGGCCATGATCCTTGGGTAGTTCAAAAACAGCCCGCCAAAGTCAAATCACGCTAGGGCAACACTGCACTAACCGTCTAGCGCCACACCTACCTTGGCCCCCGCCGCCTAGTGGCATGATCACTCCTTTCAGTCGAGAAGAAAGTCGATCTGAGTACGATTGAAATTCTCGGCATCTTCAAACTGTGGCCAGTGCCCGCATTGGTCCATGACCACAAAGCGGCTGTCCGGTATGGCCGCAGCAAGCGCTTGACCGACTTCAACGGTGCTGCCCGGGTCATGCGATGTCCACAGCACAAGCGTGGGGGCCTTGATTGTCGACAATTCCTCTTTGGTCAGCAGATTCGGCAATCGAAATTCCGGCGTGTGCAGACAAACGATATTTTCCATAGCCTTTGCGAAGTCGGGTTGAATATAGACGCGGTAGCGCATTTCAACCATTTCTTCGGTGACGATGCTCGGGTCCAGCATCAGCCACTCAAGCCGTTTGCGAATATTCTCATGGATCGGCTCCCGTGCAGCATTAATGCTTAGCATCCGAAATCGTGCGCTGCGTTCAGGGTCAAAATGGAAACCGGCGGCAGTATTAAGCACGATTTTGCCAACGCGGCTCGGATAGGTGGATGCCATGCGAGCAGCAACCCACCCACCCAAGGACTCGCCGGAGATATGAGCGCGCTCGAGCTTCATCGCATCCATGAAATCACGCAAGTGTTCCACGTAATGTTTGGGCTCGTAAGGATGGTCCGGCTTGTCTGAGTAGCCATGTCCAACCATATCGATCGCAAATACATTGAAATCCTCAGCATGTGCTTTGATATTGCGTAGATAGGCTTCGAGATAGCCTCCGCTGCCATGCAAAAATACTAATGCAGGCTTTTCGCGACGTCCTGCTTCGAGATACCGTGTTCGGACTCCACCAGCATTGACAAAACCGATTTTGTACTCGGTACCGAGCATGCTCATCCACATTGACATCCAATTCTCCTGAAGTTCTATTTGTCGTGAAAATATATCGTCGAACTCATTGGGCAGAGAGACCAGAGGCACTTGCGCAGACAACCGGAATACGTGAGGCATCAGCCATGGAGATTCCTATTGGTTGCCGAAGCAGGCCCGTACGCTGCCGAGTCCGGCGATACGTGCTTCAATCACATCGCCTGGCTGTACCGCGACCATCGGACCAAGCGCTCCGGTGAGCACGATGTCGCCCGCTTGTAAAGGACGGCCAACACGTGCCATCATATTTGCCAGCCAGATTGCAGCGTTCAGAGGATTACCCAGACAATCTGCCCCCGATCCGGCGGATATCTCTTCGCCTCGGCGTTGCATCGTCATGGTGCAGCCGATCAAATCGATGTCCGTCAGACGACAAGGACGCGTCCCGAGCACGAACAGGCTGCTCGATGCATTATCTGCAATGGTATCGACCAAGTGGATGTCCCAGTTGGAAATGCGACTGCCCACCACCTCGATCGCTGGCAGCGCGTAGTCAGTGGCTGCGATCAGGTCGGCTACCGTATGACGCTCAAAGTTCAGAGAGCGCCCCAATACCAGAGCCACTTCCGCCTCGACCTTCGGCTGCATCAGACGCGAAAATGCGATCTCTTCTCCGTCCGTGACCGCCATGTCGGCAAATAACATACCAAAATCCGGCTCGTCGACGCCAAGTTGCTTTTGCACTGACTTCGACGTCAATCCAATCTTGCGACCCACCAGTCGGCGGCCTTGTGCAATCCAATGCCGAGTATTGTGTTCTTGGATCTCGTATGCACCGACCACGTCTCCTTTTGCCAGAAAATTCCGAATTGGCGGTATAGCCGAGCCACTATCCGCAGCACCCCGCAATTGAACCGCGAGTCGCTCAGTCAGGTCGGCTGCAATTTGTTCATCGGAATCCGGCAGCATATTTTTTTCCTCTACTTGCGACGTTCTCGCGGCGGGCGGCTCGACACTCGAGCATTTAATCGATAAAGAAATAATAATCGACTTTTAACAAAATGACAGGGCTGGTCGCGCCCGCGCCTCAGCTCACTCGGCCAAGATGCCACCGACCTGAATCGCCTTGCGGGTGCGCTCGATGTCACGCGTCAAATAAGTGCGAAAGTCCTGCGCTGAACCCGTTGTAGGCACTGCGCCATTGCTTTCAAATGATTCACGCAGGGCGGGTTGCTTCAGGGCTGCAACAAGTGCCTGACGCAACGTGTCGATGACCTGCGGTGGCAAGCCTTTGGGGGCCATCAGGCCTATCCAGCCTTCAAACTCGAACCCCGGCACCGTGTCTGCAAGCGAAGGCACAGCACCCAGCGGCCGGGCATCTTGCGCCATGCTGTGGCCCAGCAGCTTCAGGCGACCGGCCTGCACCAGGCCCAGCGCTGCGGGTGCAGGCGTGAGCACCCAATCGGTCTCGCCCGACACCACCGATGCCACGCCGCCGCTACCGCTTTTGTAGGGCACATGCAGCGACTCAAAGCCCGCTGCAGTCTGAAACGCCAGGCCCGCCAGATGGCTGGACGAGCCGATGCCAGCCGATGCCATATTGGTTTTGCCACCACCTTTGGATTTGGCGTAGGCGATCAGCTCGGCCGTGTTTTTGATATTCAGGTTCGGCGTGCATACCAGCACGTTGGGCAGCAGGGCCATCAGCGATACAAAATCAAAATCCACCAGCGGTTTGTAGGTCACCGCTTTTTGCAGCAGAGGCGCAACTGTGATGGAGCTGCTCGACGCAACAATAAGCGAATAGCCATCAGGCGCGGCGCTGCGGCCCGCTTCAATGCCGATGGCTCCGGCAGCACCTGGCCGGTTGTCTACCACGATAGCCTGCTTCAGGATGGGCGGCAACTGGTTGGCGACGATGCGGCCAATCGTATCGACCGATGAACCTGCTGCGTTCGGTACGATGAACTTGATGGGCCGCTGCGGGTAAGCGGCTTGCGCCAATACGCCCAGCGGCAATGTGCTGACTGCGATGCCTACCATGACAGTGAAGTCGCGGCGCGACAGAAACCTGTGGGTGCTCTGGGTGGCCTGGTTTTTAAACATGTCTGCCTCGTGATGTGTTGTGCCGTTTTTCGCTTGCTTCACAAACCCAGCAATCGCGCCGGTGGGGCCGAAGCCCACAATCGCCACGTCATACACCGACTGTGTCATTAGGCGGCCTCGTCCTCGATGGTGTTGCGCAGCACGCCGATGTTCTCGATCTCGACCACGTCGCCGTGTTTCATCCAGACCGGCGGGTTGCGCGCCTGGCCCACGCCCACGGGGGTGCCCATGACGATCACGTCGCCGGGCTCCAGCGTCATGCATTCGGTGACCAGCTTGATGGTTTCGGCGACACCCCAGATCATGTCGCGCGTGTTGGCGTCCTGCATGACCTGCCCGTTCAGGCGAGTCTGGATGCGCAGCTCGCTGGCGCCCGACGGCAGCTCGTCGGCCGTCACCAGCACCGGACCGAAGCCGCCGGTGCGGTCGAAGTTTTTGCCGATGCTCCATTGCGGCGTTTTCTTCTGGTAGTCGCGCACCGAGATGTCGTTGAAGCAGGTGTAGCCGAAGACGGCATCAAGCGCGTTTTCCATGCTTGCGTGTTTGACGGTTTTGCCGATCACCACCGCGACCTCGGCCTCGTAGTCAAAGCGTTCGGACACGCGCGGGCGCAGGGCCTTGCCACCAGCGGCCAGCAGCGAGGTGGTCGAGCGCAAGAAGAACCAGGGGTAGACAGGTTTTTCGCGACCGCCTTCCTTGGCGTGGTCGAAGTAGTTCAGGCCCAGGCAGATGATCTTGCCAGGCTCTGGCACCAGTGGGGCCAGCGTCACAAGCTGCCCTGCTTCAGGCGCGGCGCGCTGCCGGCGAGTGCGGCCTTTGCTGCGGCGGTCAGGTCGATGCCTGCGGCCAGTGCGGCGCGCAGATCCGGTGGCACCTGCGGCTGGGCCGCGTTCAGGTCAATAACGTCATGGCCATCAACAACACCGAGGCGAGTTTTTCCGTTGCTGAGAAAAGTAGTGAATTTCATTTAAAGATGTCCAAAGTTAAAAGTGAAGAATCAAACGCTTGAAGCTGCGGTTGTTGGAATAAAAAATACAGCGCGCTGGGCTTCTTTCAGCCGGGCGCTGGGTGGCGCAGAAATGCCCCAGTGGTCAATCCGGCCTGCTGGCCACTTCCAGTCGTCGGAGTTGCCGATGCGGTAGCTGTCGTCGATTTGCTGCACGTCGGCGGTGTATTCAATGACCACGCCAAACGGGTCAATAAAGTAATTGAAAGCGTTGTTGCCAGGGCCATGGCGGCCGGGGCCCCATTCGATGGCGTGGCCGGCATCTTTCATGCGACCACCGCCGCGCATGACAGAGTCAAGCTCGGGCATCTCAAAAGCGATGTGATTGAGTGCGTCGTTATCGGTATCGCCCAGCGCCAGACTGTGGTGGTCGCTGTTGCAGTTCATGAAGGCCATGATGCGCGTGCGATCCACCAGTCTGAAACCCAGGGCCTGCTCAAAAAAGCGCTGTGACTTGGGAATGTCATGCGCATTGAGGACCACATGCGCCAGTCGCATCGGCTGGTCTTTGACTTCAGTCACGTCGCTGTGACGCTTGTCGTTGCATGCCACCTGAACCAGGCGGCCATCTTGGTCGCGTAGGGTGAGGCCCACGCCGCCCGCAGGGTCTCCCAAGGCCCCCAGCGGCACTGCAATGCTGCCACCAGCCGCAACAGTTGCGCTGACGATTTCCTTCAGCGCGGCCTCGGAGCGTGCGCGAAAGGTGATGTGGCGGATCTGCGGTGCGTCGCCACCCTGATGCAGCGACAGCAGATGATGGTCAGCGCCGGTGCCGCGCAGGTAGATGGCGTTGTCGGCGCGGTCAACGACGACAAGGCGCCATACCTGGGTGTAAAACTTTTCGGCTTTGGCCAGATCGGGCAGGTTGAGGGCGACACTTCTCAGTGCATCTATCCATGGCGAACTCATACGTCTTCCTTTGTGGTGTTGTTGAGATGAAGGCCCAGAAATGTCTGGGCGTTTTTATGGATCAGTCGCTCGGCAGTTACGGCATTAAAACCAGCGGCCTCCACGCGTGCAATCGGCGTGCGGTCGTGAAAATTAAACGGATAGTCAGTACCCAGCATCAATTGCGTCTCGCCAAACATGGCGACCAAGTGCCGCAAGGTAGGTGCATCAAATACCAGCGTGTCGAAGTACAGGCTGCGCGCCTGCGCGGTCGGCGAGGTTTTAACCTGCTCTTTGAGTGCCGGGAACACCGACCACCCCTGCTCAAGGCGCGGCAACAAACTGGCCAGCGTACCGCCGCCGTGACTAAACGCAATGCGTAACTTTGGGTGACGCAGCATCAAGTTGCTGGTGATGACTGATGCGGCGGCCAGCCCAACGTCGGTCGGGTAGGCCAGCACCTGTTGCAGCGGCGGCGGGCCGACTAGGCGGTCCATGCCCGTGGGTTTTACGGCGTGCACAAACACGGCGGCGCCTAGCGCCTCGCAGGCCGCAAAAAAGGGCTGGAAGCGTGGGTCGCCTATGGGCACGCCGTTGACATTGCTGCCGATCTCGACACCCGCAAAGCCCAGGGTTTCAACCACATAGCGGAGCTCGGTGAGCGCCAGGTCCAGGTCCTGCAGCGGCACGGCGCCCAGCCCGATCAGTGCGCCGTCGGACTCGGCCACCATGGCGGCGATCTGCTCGTTGAGGTAACGCAGCAGCTGCTGCGCATCGGCGGGCTCGAACCAGTAGGACAGCAGCTCGGGCATCGGCGAGATCACCTGCCGCGCTAGGCCCATGGCCGGCAGGTCGGCCATGCGCCGCGACGGGCTCCAGCATTTCTCGGACACCGTGCGGTAGTTCTTGCCGGCGATCATGATGTGGCGGTGGCACAGCCCGCCAGCGTCTGGCGCAACGGCGGTTGATGGCCATAGCGCGGGCATGACGCTGCCCAGGTAATCGGGGAAGTTTTCCGGAACGACGTGCGCATGCACATCGATGCCGCAATTGCAGGCGGGGCGCACGGGGCGGACGCCTTAAGCGTGTTGCAGGCCAGCGGCCTGCACACCGGCGATACAGATGGCCTCGTCTTCGCGCTGGGCTGACTTGAGGTGGCCCGATGCATCGAGCACGACCATCAGTTTGTAACCCGCCTGTCGGGAGGCATCCAGTGCCACGCCCAGGATGTGGTTGGCCTGCGCCAGTGTCAGTTGTGTCATCGCTTTGCCTCCTGTCGAAGCTGCTGTTCCATAGAGTGGCTCAAAATCAACGGGTAACACTTTTTCGGGTGGCCATCGGTTGAGTCATAGGCAAACCATCCAAAATTCGTATTGTCCGTGTTACCCAAAAACGTTACTTTTTGAACCACGCCCCGAAAGCCCGCTCAGTTGAGCCGGATGCCAGCCTTTTTGATGATGCCGTCCCACTTGCTGCGCTCGGCCACGATAAACCGCGCAAATTCGTCAGGCCGGTTGCCAACCAGCCGCGCGCCGAGTTTGCCGAAGCGCTCCTGCAGGTCGGGGCTTTGCAGCGCCTTCGCGGTTTCAGCATAAAGCCTGTCGACGATGGACTGCGGCGTGCGCGACGGCGCCACCAGCGCGAACCAGGACGAAGCCTCGAATCCCGGCAATCCGGCCTCGGCCATGGTCGGCACCTCGGGCAGTTGTGGCAGCCGTTGCGCGCTGGTCACGGCAAGCGCGCGCAGGGTGCCGGCGCGTACATGCGACAACACCGTTGGCGGATTGTCAAACATGCCGCTGGTCTGCCCGCCCAGGGCTGCCATGACGGCCTCAGCCGCGCTCTTGTAGGGCGCGTGGCCGATACTCACGCCGGCCACGCTCTGGAACATCTCCATGCCGAGGTGGCCGGTGGTGCCGTGGCCGGGCGAGCCGAAAAACAGCTTGCCCGGCTCGCGCCTGGCGAGGGTGATGAATTCGGACAAGGTCTTCGCCGGTGAGTCGCTGCGTACCAGCATCAGCATTGGCATGTCGGCGATGACGGTAATCGGCGCGAATGCCGTTTGCGCGTCAAAGGGCATGGTGGCGTAGAGGCTGGCGTTGATGGTCAGGATGCCGGCAGAGGACAGTAGCAGCGTATAGCCATCGGGTTCGGCGCGCGCGACCGCGTCGGCGCCAATATTGCCGCCCGCCCCGACGCGGTTCTCGACGATGAAAGGCACACCCATGCTGGCGGTAAGTTTTTCCGCAACGGCGCGGGCCAGCACATCGGCCAGTCCGCCGGCGGCGAAGGGCGCGATGATGCGCACCGGCTTGGCCGGCCAGGCCTGGGCTTGTGCGGGAACATGGGCGAACGCCAGCAGCAACAAGGCCGCGGTACGCAGAATATGGAACATGCGGGGGTCTCCTTCGGATGGTTGAGCTTTTTTATTTTTTCGGCGGGTGAACAAACGCGCGCTCGGCTGCCGTTACAGCTTATCACAATGCAGAGTGGTAAGCTGTAGACGGTCGCACAGCCGTCGGCTCTCCCCGTTCGCATTTGCACCCTACGCGCCGCCGTCTGCGCGCCCTTGTGGGTGTGCCATCACCGACATCGCAGACTACATTGTCAACTTCTACAACGCTGTGCGTCTGCATTCAACACTGGGCAACTTGTCAGCCATTGCTTTCGAGCATCAATCGGCATCTAAAAAACTTATCGAACTGTCCAAAATTACTTGACCACCACAAGGTGTCCTATTGATCCGGCCCTGTGAAGTCATGAGTTTTTCAGCATCGCCCCCAAGAGACGTGGCCTACTTTGTTCATACATCACGAGGTCGGAACAATAATGGACAATCTCAGATTAATAATCCCATGGAACGGCCGCCGCCCCCATCGGGCGAAACCCTGAGCCGCGCGTCTACGTTCTTTTTCGTGCGTGGCGGTGCGGCGCCCGGAAGCGCCGCCATGGGCCACCGCAGGCCGGTCTTTCGCACCTTATCAAGGAAACAGACATGAGACTCAAAGGAAAAACCGCGCTGGTCACGGCCGCCGGTCAGGGCATCGACAACATTGACGGTGGCATGACCCTATGAACCAGCTCGATTTCAAGGACCGGCATGCGGTGGTCACCGGTGGCGCGACCGGCCTGGGCTTCGCCATTGCGCAGCGGCTGATCCAGTCCGGTGGCAGCGTCACCTTGTGGGACCGTGACGAAGCCGCTGCCAGCAAGGCGACCACAGCGCTGGGCCCCCGGGCTTCGGCGGTGGCAGTGGACGTGTCTCAGCATGCCTCGGTCTGCGCCGCGGTCGAGGCGACGCTGCGGATCGCGCCCAAAGTCGATGCCCTGGTCAACAGCGCCGGCGTGACCGGACCCAACGTCAAGCTCTGGGACTACCCGGTGGACGAGTGGCGCCAGGTGATGGAAGTCAACCTTAACGGCCTGTTCCTGTGCTGCCGCGAATGGGCACCGCACCTGCGCGCCAACAACTACGGCCGCATCGTCAATATCGCCTCGGTGGCGGGCAAGGACGGCAATCCGAACGCCAGCGCCTACAGCGCCAGCAAGGCAGCAGTGATTGCACTGACCAAGTCGCTGGGCAAGGAACTCGCCGATACTGGCGTGCGCGTCAACTGCGTGACGCCGGCCGCGGTGAAAACCGCTATTTTTGACCAGATGTCGCCCGAGCACATTGTCTTCATGCTGTCGAAAATTCCGATGGGCCGCTTCGGCACACCCGAAGAGGTCGCCGCGATGGTGGGCTGGCTGTGCACCGAGGAATGCTCTTTTTCGACCGGCGCGGTGTTCGACCTGTCGGGCGGGCGCTCGACCTATTGATTTAATGATATCTTGCGGGACAGACCGCCGCCGGGCAGCGGCAAGCTCTGTCCTCAACTGATAACCAACCATCACTAAAAAGGAAAAACCATGAAACTCGTTCGTTATGGCAACCCCTGCAAAGAAAAGCCCGGCCTGATTGACGCGGACGGCAAACTGCGCGATTTGAGCGCACACATCAAGGACATTGGTCCGGCCCAGCTCGGCGATGCGGCCCTTGCCAAGCTGCGCAAGATCAAGCCCGCCACGCTGCCGCTGGTGCGTGGCAAGCCGCGCATGGGCTGCCCGGTCAACGGCATTGGAAAATTCATCGCCATCGGTCTGAACTACGCCGACCATGCGAAGGAGGCCGGCATGCCCATCCCCAAGGAGCCGGTGGTCTTCACCAAGGCCATCAGCTGCATCCAGGGCCCGGACGACAACGTCATGCTGCCCAAAGGCTCGGTCAAAAGCGACTGGGAAGTCGAACTCGGCGTGGTGATCGGCGCCCGTGCGCGTTACGTCTCGCAAAAAGATGCGCTCAATTTTGTGGCCGGTTACTGCACCATCAATGATGTCAGCGAGCGCGAGTTCCAGCTCGAGCGCGGATCGCAATGGGACAAGGGCAAGGGTTGCGACACCTTCGGCCCCATCGGTCCCTGGCTGGTGACGCGCGACGAGGTGCCGAATCCGCAAAAGCTCGACATGTGGCTGGATCTCAATGGCGAACGGATGCAGAGCGGCTCGACCAAAACCATGATCTTCAGCGTGGCCAAAATCGTCAGCTACGTGAGCCAGTTCATGACGCTGGAACCCGGTGACATCATCACCACCGGCACGCCACCGGGGGTGGGTATGGGCAAAAAGAAGGACGGCAAGCCATCGCCCATCTTTCTGAAAAAAGGCGATGTGATGACCCTGGGTATTGAAGGCCTGGGTGAGCAGCGACAAGTGGTGGTGCCGTTTACGCGCTAGCAGGCATGGAATTGCCGCAAAATAGAACAGTCGTTCTTTTTTGTTGGTTTTTCATGTCTGTTACTGAACTTGTGAACGGCGGCCAGAAAGCGTGTGAATCTGGCTGCTTGGTGATGCGCGCACGGTGATTAGATTTCTGAATCAATCGGGAAGCCCTCTTAGGTCGCGCGGTTTCCTCGCGAGACTCTATTCTCACCATTTTGTAGTCATTCACGCGGCGGCTTTTACCGACGACGATTCACTCAGGAGTGCAAATAGCGACTTGGTAAGTCTTTTCACGAAAATTGCTGCCCCAGAGATAATTACGGAGTTTCCGTCAATTCGCGCAGTAAATTTCGTTACGCCCCACACGAAAAAAATTGCGAAAGTTGCTCGAAAAATTAGAGATTTCCCCTGCCGAACAGGCGGTTTGAACCCAAGCTCAATAATAAGATATTCCATCATCTCGTCCACATCACGGATGTCTTCAAATATGTAACGCGTTACGGCGGGTCGTTCAGTTACATAAACGAAGATGCCAGTTGCAACGAAGAGCATAATCAAGACCATCCATAGACGTCTTTCGTCAGCGCGTACACGTTCAGTCAAATGATTTAGGAAGTTCCTCGGTCTTAAAAGTACTGAAATATCGTCTGGAAATAAAGCCTCCAATGTACGTCGATTGATGTCGGCAGTCATTCCATCCGATGTGCTGCCGGATGGGGCCAAGCGTTGCGTGCCGCCAATGATCCCGTTTAGCTCTCGTAGTAAAACCCGTTTCTGTTGGCCATCGCTTGATTCGGATGGTGCGGCGTTTTGCAATGCGCGTAACTCATTCTTGCCTTCAATGGATACTAGTCGCCAAATTTCCTCTACTCGGCCTGATTTCGATTGCGACAGGGTTGCAACAATGTGGCGTGCATCACGAATTTCGGATCGATGTAGCTCAAACGGGCTGATATTTGATCTCGGAGAAAAATTCCACCCCACAACACCGAGGACCACAGCGACGACCACACTTAGAACGAGAGTTATCAGTACAACCTGCAAACCGCTATTGGCAGGTGGCAATTTTTCTGCGCGTACCAATTTTATCCTTGAACTCTTGCTGCGAGAACCCGCTGGGGGATTTGACTCTTGGCGCACGGCGTCAACTGTGTAAAACGGGGGAAACTGATAGATGACGAGCCGTTCAAGGATATTTTTTAGTTCCACCTCTCCAACAAGAAGAGGTTCTATACCACCACTGGATTTGATGGCCTGAAAGACTGCTTGGGATATGCATATTCCGCCAGGTTGTGCGAGTGGTTCAAGCCGGGCAGCGACGTTGATGCCCTCACCAAATAAGTCATTTCCCCGAACGATAACGTCACCGAGATGAATCCCAATTCGAATGCACAATTGTTCACTCGGCCCGCAGTCCTGATTGTGCAACCCTAATTGCTGCTGGATATCGATCCCACAGCGGACAGCATCGGTGGCTGACTCGAACTTCGCAAATACTGCGTCGCCCATCCGCTTCAGTATGGTTCCTCCGAACTTTTCGATGGACCTAGACAGAGTGGCGTCGTGTATGTCGAGGAGCCGCAATGCTTGGTCTTCGTCATTGCTCATCATGCGGGAATAGCCGACGATGTCGGTAAACATTATCGCAACAAGCTTCCGACTGCGTTCTAAACTCATTCTAGGTTTCCCCTTTTCGAATGATTTTTTAATAAAAGGAAATTCGACCGCATGAGGCAAAGTATGACACCGAAAAGCGTCCTCAAGAGTCGTGCTTTCCATGATGTGGTGATCTGAATTTCCAAGGTTTTTCCGCCCACCGGCACAAACGACATGGAAAGCTCTAAAAATCTGGTTGTGCTGGTTGTGCGCTAGCAGGCATGGAAATGCTGCAAAATAGAACGCTCGTTCTTTTTCTTGTCTAGCTTTCCATGTCTGTTACTGAACTCCCCGTCAAGACATCCCGCCGTGCCCACCGCGATGGCAGCCGTGCTGTGCCCTCTGGCATGCAAAAAGGCCAGCAGACCAAAACCGCCATTGTTGATGCGGCCCTCGGCCTGATCCTGGCGCTGCATTACGAGGTTTATTTTCTGAAAACGCCTAGTTCCATGGATCGCACCTTGCGGGCTTTCCAGAGCATTCTGACGCGGTACGGCAGCGAAGCTGCCCTTGCGCTGGCGCAGCCCATCGCTTCCCCCTCTTCCGTTTAATCTTCCCTTCAATAGGACGTATCAATGCCTCAATACACCCCGCCCCTGCGCGACATGCAATTCGTCATGAACGAAGTCCTGCATGTGACCGACGAGCTCAAAGCCATGCCCAAATACGCCGACATCGATGCCGACACCATCAATGCCGTGCTGGAAGAGGCGGGCAAGTTCGCGGTCGAAGTGACTTTTCCGCTGAACATCAGCGGCGACACCGAGGGCTGCAAGCTCGATCAAGCCACCCATGCAGTGACCACGCCCAAGGGCTTTAGGCAAGCGTATGCCAAGTACGTGGAAGGCGGCTGGCCCGGCCTGAGCTGCGAGGCCGAGTTTGGCGGTCAGGGTCTGCCGCTGGTGGTGAATCAGTGCGTCTACGAAATGCTCAACAGCGCCAATCAGGCCTGGGCCTCGTACCCGGGCCTGACGCACGGTGCCTATGCCGCGCTGCACACCCATGGCACCGACGAGCAGAAAGCCACCTACCTGCGCAAGCTCACCAGCGGCGAATGGACCGGCACCATGTGCCTGACCGAAGCGCACTGCGGCACCGACCTCGGCCTGCTGCGAACCAAGGCCGAACCGCAAGCCGACGGCAGCTACAAGATCACTGGCAACAAAATCTTCATCAGCGCCGGCGAGCACGACATGGCCGCCAACATCATTCACCTGGTGCTGGCCCGCCTGCTAGACGCGCCCCCCGGCATCAAAGGTGTGAGCCTGTTCATCGTACCCAAATTCCGCGTCAACAAAGACGGCACGCTAGGTGAGCGCAACGGGATTTATTGCGGCGGCCTGGAACACAAGATGGGCATTCACGGCAACGCGACGGCGCAGATCGTGATAGCCGGCGCTTACGGCACCCTGGTTGGCCAGCCCAACAGGGGCATGCAGGCCATGTTCGTGATGATGAACGCGGCCCGCCTGGGTGTCGGCAACCAGTCGCTGGGCCTGACTGAAGTGGCCTTTCAGAACGCACTGGCCTATGCCAAGGACCGCATCCAGATGCGCAGCCTGTCCGGCCCCAAGGCCAAGGACTTGGCCGCAGACCCGATCATCGTACACCCCGACGTGCGCAAGATGCTGCTGATCGCCAAGGCTTATGCGGAGGGTGGGCGCGCGCTGCAGATCTTCTGTGCGGTGCTGCTGGACAAGGAGCACCACCACACCGATGAAAAGGTGCGCAAGGACAGCGGTGAAATGCTTTCGCTGCTCACGCCCATCGTCAAGGCCTTCATCACCGACAACGGCCACATCGCCACCAATGCCTGCATGCAGGTCTTTGGTGGCCACGGCTATATCAAGGAATCGGGCATGGAGCAGTTTGTGCGCGACAACCGCATCAACATGATTTATGAAGGCACGAACACCATCCAGTCGCTCGATCTGCTGGGCCGCAAGGTGCTAGGCAACAACGGCGCGACGCTGAAAAAATTCGGCAAGATCATTGCTGCGCTGATTGAAGAAGAAGGCGTCAACGAGAAAATGGCCGAGTTCATCAATCCGCTGGCCAACCTGGCCGACCAGATGACCAAGTTCACGACTGAACTGGGCTTCAAGGGTTCCCAGAACCCTGACGAAGTGGGCGCTGCTGCTGTTGACTATTTACGCGTTGCCGGCCATCTGGTGTTTGCTTATTTCTGGGCCCGCATGGCGCAGGTCGCATTGCGCGAGATCGCGGCTGGCAACACCGACAAGTTCTACGTTGCCAAGCTGCAGACGGCACGCTTTTATTTCGCAAAACTGTTACCTGAAACGGCTACGCTGATGCGTTGCGCACGCGCAGGAGCCAAGTCGCTGATGGACACCGACGAAGCGTTGGCTTGATTCATTCTATTTCCAGATCAATACGATATGTTGTTGCTTCGCCTTGCCGTACTACAGCACTGCCTGCGGCTTCACGCCTTGTTCTCCTTTCTAATGCAAATTGGAATAAAAGTCTGACCCGATTCTTCTGCGGACTGTCCTTCGCCTGGCGATGGCGGGCTGGGCGCAGCCCGGCCCTGGGGGCGCAGAAGTTGCTCAGACCTTGGGTGCGACGATCGCGCCCTGGATCTTGTGGCGTGCCAGCGCTTCGACGACGAAACCGCTGGCCTTGGCCTGTTCGACGAACTCGCGCAGCAGTTGTTCGGCAGCAGCGCCGCGCCCGGCCTGCACGCCCATCGCCTGCTCGATGACCATGAAGCGCCCTGGCAGCAGGCGCAGCCCACCCAGGCGCGCGGCGTCGGCTTCGAGCTGCTGCCGGACGCCAGCGGCGACGTCGGCGTTTTCGGCCAGGAAGCGTTCGACCACGGTGGGCGAGGTCGGCGCGCGCAGGATTTGCGCCGCTTTCAGGTTGCGCCCCAGGTAGAGGTCGTAAGCGCTGCCGCGGCCGACCATCACCCGCGTGCCGGCGCGGTCGACCTGTGCGTTTTCGGTCAGCGGCGAAGCCTGGCGCACCAGGTAGGCTCCCTCAATGTGGACGTAGGCGGCGCTGAAGGCAATGCCTTCGCCGCGCAGCGGGTCGATGGCAAAGAAGCCGATGTCGGCCTGACCGGCTTTCACCGCGTCGACCGACTTCGCGGCGGCATCGAACACCACCATGTCCAGCTCGACGCCCAGGCGCTCGGCGAGTGCTTTCGCGAGGTCGACCGAGACCCCGGTCGGCAGGCCACCGCCGGCAGCGCGGTTCGCCAGGATCGGGTTGCCGAGGTTGATCGAGGCGCGCAGCTTGCCGGTGGGCGCGAAGGCCTTGACGACGGCGGGTGGCACCGGGCCGGGGCTGGCGCAGCCGGCGGTGATCAGCATGGCCGAAGCTCCGGCCCAGTGAAGGAGACGGCGGCGGGTGAGGGTGTGGTGCATGGTGTCATCGTGGTGGAGGGAAGGGGGTGTGGAGCGGCGGAACTTCAAGGGATAGGAAATTCAACCGCATGAGCCCAACTATCTCACCGTATCGCGTCCTCAGAAAACGTGTTTACCCTCAGGCGGCAGGCTGACCAGAACCTGATAGTATCTTTCGTGGTTCCATTTTCCATAATAGGCGTCACGCCGTGAAGGAGTCCCATGAAGTTCAGGCTGGTTGAAGTTTGTCTGCTGTCATCCGCGTTGCTGTGTTCATTTGCCGGCAATGCGCTGGCCTCTGATTACCCGAGCAAATCCATCCGCTTGATCGTACCAGCGGCACCAGGCGGCGGTGCGGATTTCGTGGCGCGCATTGTCGGCATCAAGCTGACCGAGTCCATGGGCCAGTCGGTGGTGGTTGAGAACCGTGCGGGTGCCTCGGGCACGATTGCCGCCGATGCCTTGGCGAAGTCGGCGGCTGACGGCTACACCGTGATGATGGGCCAGTCCACCAGTGTCGTGATTGCACCGCATCTCTACAAGAAGCTGGGCTATGACACCTTGCGCGACCTCACGCCGGTGACCCTGGTGGCGCAGGTCCCGAATATTCTGGTGGTGCATCCGGGCGTCGCCGCGAACTCGGTCAAGGAACTCATTGCGCTGGCGAAAGCGCGTCCCGAGCTGCTCAACTTCGGTTCGTCCGGCAGTGGTGCGCCTAGCCATCTGGCCGGGGAGATGTTCAAGAGCGCGGCCGGCGTGTCGATACTCCACGTGCCCTACAAGGGCGCCGGCTTGGCGGTCAACGCGCTGCTCGGTGGCGAAATCCAGGTGATGTTTGCGCCGATTGTCGCCGTGCTGTCGCAGGTCAAGGCCGGTCGCCTGCGCGCCCTGGCCGTCACCTCGGCAACCCGCTCGGCCGCAGCGCCCGAGCTGCCCACCCTGGCCGAATCAGGGCTGCCCGGCTACGAGATCAGCTCATGGTTCGGCTTGTTCGTGCCGGTCAACACGCCTGCTGCGGCCATCGACCGCTTGTATCGGGAGACCGCCAGGGCCTTGCAGACGGCCGATGTGCGTGAGCGCTTCGCCAGGGAGGGGGCCGAACCGGTGGGCAGTTCACCAGCCGAGTTCAACAACTATGTGCGTGCCGAGTTCGCCAAATACGCCAGGATCGTCAAGGACACCGGCGTCAAGGTCGACTGAGTTGAGCGCAGAGGGTCCCTAGGGCTTGGCGGCCTGTATGGCACCAACCGCCTCGAACAGGGCGCGAATGGTGGCCGCTTCGATATTCCGGGTGATGAACACGAGGCGCGACCCGGTGTCCGCGCTGGGCCAATGGTCGAGCGGCAGCGGGGGATGGAACACATGGCCGACGCCCTGCACCACGATCGGCCGGCCTTCGACATTGACGATCCCCTTGACCCGCAACAGATCCTGGCCGCGCAAGGAGATCACCATTTCCATGGCGGCAGAAAACGCGGTCCAGCTGAAGGGCGCATCAAAGCGCAGGGACACCGTCTTGACGGCCGGGTCGTGGCGTCCTGGCAGACGATCGCCCAGGTAGGCCCCTGTAGGCTCGCCCTGGTCGGGGCGTTCGAGCTCACCCAGAAAGCGCAAAGTGCTTTCGCCCGCTCTCGCATTCTGCAGGCCCAGGCCGGTCAATTCACCGGGGTGGATATCGCCCATCGCACAACGACGCACGTCGACCCGAGGGTTGATGGCGGCGATGGTCCTCTGCAAGGCGGCGATTTCATCTTCGGTGGCGAGATCGGCTTTGGTGATGAAGATACGATCGGCCATCGCGATCTGCTTCTCGGCTTCGGCGTGATGCGCGAGCTGCGATGCCGCATTGACGGCGTCAACCAGGGTCACCACGCCGTCGAGCCGGTACTGCGCGCCCAGCATGGTGTCACTGGCCAGGGTCTGGATGACCGGCGCCGGATCTGCCAGGCCGGTGGTCTCTATCATGACGCGGTCGAAATCGGCGATGCGGCCAGCACGCCGCTCGCCGAACAGTTCGCGCAGGGTTTCCTGCAAGTCGGTTCGCACCGTGCAGCACAGACAGCCGTTGGCCAGCAGGCTGACATTCTCCGAAGACATCGTCACCAGGTCGTGGTCGATGCCGATCTCGCCGATTTCGTTGATGATGACCGCCACCCGGTCCATGTCCGGGTGCTTGAGCAGGCGACTGATGAGGGTGGTCTTGCCGCTGCCAAGAAAACCCGTGATGAGGGTGACCGGTATCTTGCCGGCTAG
>JBCKNC010000038.1:0-23124 GCA_038902915.1 Polaromonas sp. | reverse complement strand
TCTGCAAGGCTCACCAGGGCCAGCTGATTGAGTGCGACCCGCAGGGCGATGCGCTAGCCTGGGCCGAGCGAGAACGCTCTCTCTACCGCCACGACTGGGTGGTGTATGCCAAGACCCCGCTGGGTGGCCCGGCTCAGACGCTGGAGTACCTGAGCCGCTACACCCACCGCACGGCCATAGGCAATGAGCGCATCAAGGCCATCACTCCGGATGAGGTGTGTTTACCGTGCGAGCCGATGCGCAGGGTGGCAAACGCAGGGTGCGAGTGGGGGGCGCGGAGTTTGTTCGGCGCTTCCTGCTCCACATCCTGCCCAGCGGCATCAAACGAATCCGCCATTACGGGGTGCTGGCCAGTGCCTGCAAGGCTGACAAACTGGCCCAAGCCAGGCTGGCGTTACAGATGCCGCCACCCAACCGAGAAGCCGCAGAGTCGGCCCAGGCCTTCATGGCGCGCCTGGACCGGCTGGAAGTGATGCAGTGTCCGTGTTGCAAGGCCAACACCTTGCGAGTGGTTCAGACTTTGGCGGGGCAACGACAACTACCTGCGCCGGGTACGGCCATGTCAGGCCAAGCCAGGGGGCCGCCGTGAGACACCAGCGCAAACGGCTCAATGACATGCGCACCGTGCCGTGTGCGGGGGCCGTGCTGCACCTCATGCTGGCGGGTCACGACGCCAGACACCGTCTCACCGTGGTGCCGGTCTGGTTTGGTGCAGTAACCAGGGCCAACACCGCGCGGGCTGTGGTTTGCGCCGGGCGCGATGGCGCTGGGCGGGGTCATAATCTGTCACAGAGCTAGGGCGGTTGAATCAAACCCCCTTATAGTGCAACTACCGCAACACGACCGCAGCACAGGCGGTTCAGTCCAACATGGTTTATCCGCCGCGATTGATGTCTTCGCTTTGTGCTGGCTTTGTGGCGCGGCGGATAAACGCTGATTGTTCTATTCGTTTAGGTTGCAGGAGAAGCCACCATGATCGACCCCGCAGACTCCGAGCTCGTCGCGCGCGCTGTTGAGTTGTTGAACGGCCCGCCGTACTTCAACGTCGCCACGGAGAGCGACGGGCAACCATGGAATACGCCAGTTTGGGCCACGAGGGGTCAGAATCTAAACCTCTACTGGTCCTCATGGGTTGAGGCTGTTCACTCCAAGAACATCGAAAAGAATCCACGCGTCTTCCTCACCCTCTTTGACTCAACTCGCAAGCGGGGCACCAACAACCTGCGTTGCCTTTATCTTCAATGCACAGCGGCTGCCATAGTTGAGCCAGATGAGGTGCGAGAAGCCGCCGGGCTTCTCTACTCTGGTGAGGTGGTGCAGCTTGAGGACTTCATAGGGAATGGCCAGAAGCGCTTCTACAGAGCCACCCCAACGAGAGCTTGGCTCAACTGCCTGTCTGAACGGGAACTCACGCCCTCGACCGTCAAGATGCGCGTTGAGGTTCCACTGCAACTTCTGAGGCAGGCAACCTAACCCGGCATTCGAGCGGGACTGGCCGGTAAGCGTTTTCTTTGCGTCTTGTGGGTTTTTGAACATCCGGGGCTCCGGCCAAGCTTATGCCTGAATTCCCACGGTGGCACTGGGTCAGCATCACGCCACAGCCCCCGCTTGTCAGCTTTGGCCGCATCTTCAGCAGCCTCGTACAGCCTTCGGTCGTTGGGTGACTGCTCGCGCTGATACTGCCGATAGAACCAGGCCATGCCGCGCTCGACCTGCATCAGGTTGACATCCTTCCCATTGACCTTACCGATTTGCCGCCCGTAGCGATCCCGCTTGCTTGACTCGACATTCACAGTCTTGTCGAAGGCCAGGTCGGACAGTGATTCTTTGGAGCGGTTGCCGAATGGCTGGCGTATTTCCACCCAAGAATGAGTCTGAAGGGTCGAATTTGAGATTGAACTGCTGCCGGCTTGATCATCGCAAGGATGGTGATCAACATGGTTGCCGCCGACCCGGAATTGACCAGGCCTGCCGATTGCCCGGTGAGCAGGTCTAAACGCCGATTGTTCAAGGTTGATAAGCGCTGACGTGAAAGCACGCTGGTCAATCAAGCGTCGGCACATGGCCTGGAATCTGATCAATCCGACGCAGGCACGTACAGCCTGCGCGCGGCCGCCTTGAAATAAGCGTCACCCGTTGCGGCTGCCCTCTGCGTCCACCTCGGCCCAGCAATTGGGCGTTTCAAACAGGGTGATCTTGCTCAAGGACAAGCCGGTGCCATAGCGGTCCTGATAGACATCTTTCAGAATATCGAAGGCGGTACGGGTCAGATTCTCGACCGTGGGGATGCGCTCGAGCACGACAGTCTTGTGATCGGGCAGGCTGTCCAGAAATTGCCGCACCGCGCTGTCGCCGCGGTACACCAGAAAAGCATGGTCCCAGAGATCGACCAGATGGGTTTTGGCCAGCGCCTTGATGTCGGAAAAATCCATGATCATGCCGTTATCCGATTGCCCTTCCTTTTCAATCACCGCGCCCACCAGCGTGATGAGTAGGGTATAGCGGTGCCCGTGCAGGTTGCGGCACTGGCTGTTGTGGTCCGGGATGCGGTGGCCGGCGTCGAATTCGAGCTTGCGCGTAATCGTCAACATGGGGTGGATTTCATCGTTCGTCTCAATAAGGATAGGAAATTCAACCGCATGAAGCCAAGTATCCCATCAAAAAGCGGCCTCATGCTGCCTCGAAAAACGTGCTGCCCCTCAGTCGCCGACCTGATTGCCCAAGAATTTGCGCCCCATCATCGCAAACCACGCACCGCGCTGCCCATGGATACAGCCCTACCCCGGCGTGGCCTTCGCCACCCATTGCAGGTTCACCCGTCTGTGCGCTGATCGTCGGGGTAGTCGGGTGGTGATTGGTTTGCCATGTCCCCATCCGGCTCGCCCAGGGCACCCTCCCCAGGCTCCTGCGCACCACAGTCATCCCACAGCGGTGGCCCCGCGGTTTGGGCTTGGCTTGCGCCTCAGATGGGAGCGTTACGATTTTCTGTGCGCGGGTTAACACGTGGCATGTCAAGACCCCGTGCTTTCGCAATACTTGCGTTGCATGAATTCCTTGGGTCAGGACATCAGGGTGGCTTGGCAAGCCTTTGCCGACAACCGCGGCGGCACGGAATTCCGCCCTACGGCTGGCCCGCAGTGGGCAGGCTCAACGGTTTGGCTGTGAGGCTCACTGCGCCGGCGCGCGGCGCCGGTAATACTGCCTGCCCGTCATGGAACACACGACCTCGCCCTTCTGGTTGAGCACATCCCAGCGGAATTTGACCATTCCGCGTCCCGCGTCCTTTTGCGAGGGGGTCTGCTCGAGCACCACCGTGTGCAGTCGCAGTGCGTCGCCCGGCCGCACCGGCTTCAACCAGCGCAGTTCCTCCAGGCCCGGGGAGCCGATGCAGGATGTCTCGAGCAGGTAACCGTCGCACATGAGCCGCATGGCCACGCTGCAGGTTTGCCAGCCGCTGGCGATGAGCCCGCCGAAGGGCGAGGACTTCGCCGCCTCCTCGTCGGTGTGGTAGGACTGCGGATCGTACTCGCGCGCAAACGCCGTGATCTGCTGCGCCGACAGCGTTCGCGGCGGCGACTCGTATTTCCAGCCGGGGGTGAAGTCTTCCCAGTAATACTTGATCGCAGGCATCGTTGTTGTCATGGGAGGGATAGGAAATTCAACCGTATGAGCCCAAGTATCTCACCGTATCGCGTCCTGAGAATACTCGTGTTTACGGCGTGGTTCAAAAAGTTTTTGGTTGACACGGACAATGTGAATTTTGGATGGTTTGCCAATGACTCAACCGATGGTCACCCGAAAAAACCAGATTTTGAACCACGCCCCATTCTTCCTTCAAGCTTGTTTGCGCGCAGCTTCCTGTGCAAGAAAATGACGCGTAATTTCACTGCCTGTGGCGCGCCATACGCCTTCATGCCGGCAAATATATTCAAGCGCTTCATCGAGTGCGCCGATGCGGTGCGGCTGGCCGGTCAGATAGGGATGAAGCGCGATCGCCATCATGCGGCCGGACTCGGCGCCTTCCCGGTACAGCACGTCGAACTGGCACCGTATCATGTCGCAGAATTCAGCCGCGGTGCGGAACCGCTGCTCGAACGCGGGTTTGTCATTGATTTCGAAGCTATACGGCAGCGACACCAGACTCCGTCCGTTTTCCAGCGACATCACGTACGGCTGGTCGTCATTCGCCCAGTCGCATACATATTCACAGCCCTGCTCCTCCAGCAGCTCGAGCGTGCTCCAGGTTTCCTGCAGACCGGAACCCAGCCAGCCGGTCGGGCGCGTTCCGGTAGCCTGCTCGATGGTGGAGAATGAGTTGTAGATGATGCGTGTTTCTTCTTCCGGAGTTACGTCATTGAGGCGGATGCTATTGGTTTCGTTGTGGCCCATCCATTCCCAGTTGCGCGCCTGGCCTTCCTCGATGATGACCGGATGCTGCGCACACACATTGCTGTTGAGCGCCACCGTGCCGCGTATGCCGTAGCGCTCGAGCACGTCCATCATCCGGAAGATGCCGACCCGGTTGCCGTAATCGCGCGCCGCCCAATTGGGAATGTCGGGCACTTTGATGCCCGACGTACCGGGAATACGGTCTTCAAGCGAGAAAAATTCGATATTCGGAATTACCCAGAGCGCAACGCGGGCGCCGCCCGGCCACTCCAGGCGCGGGCGCCGGATGATCGGCGAATATGGGAACGGGCCGTATGGGTTTGGCTTCACGTTAGATGACCTTTCTTGTACTGAGAACTTCGAGATGGGAGACCACACTGTCGACATCAAGTACGTCGGCGTACTTGTGATGCAGGTCGAACAGGTTGAACTTGTGCGCGAGGATGTTGCGGTCGAAGCAGCATTCTTCGACCAGCACCACGTGCAAGCCGTATGAATAGGCATCGACCGCCGTCGCGCGGACACAGCCAGAAGTGCTTTCACCGCAGATGATGACGGTCTGCACGCCCAGTTGCGTGAGCAGGGCGATCAGCGGCGTGCCGAAGAATGCGCTTGCCCGCATCTTCGGTATCACCACGTCGGCCGGCTGCGGCAGGAATTCCGGGCGAATTGCGTAGAGCGCCGGATCGGTGGAAGCAGAACGCCGCTTGGTCGCCCTTACCACATTACCGCCGTTGTCCGGGCGCGTATCCGCGGTCGAATAAAACACTGGTAAGCCGGCAGCGCGAGCCGCTCTGAGCAAGCGCTTGGTGGGTTCGATCGCATTCCATGCATACTCGCCGCAGGAACTCGGATAGGTTTTGGCGACTTCGGCAACCGGCTGCGGGCCACCCTGGTAGGCCAGTTCGTACAGATCGATCGCCAGCAGGGCTGGATTGGGCCCGACAAAAACGTCGCGACAATAATGGGAGTACAGATCAAGAACGTCGGCCGGCACGACGTCCTTCCAGCAATGGTCTTCAAACTTGTTAATCACATCATGCCTATCCGGTTGACACCCAAGGACACTACCTGTAGCGTCTCAACCTTGCGAATACGCTACCCCTGGTGCGTCGCGAAAACGAAAAATGCTTAATGCGACAGAACCCTCGACTCCGCGCTGAAGTACATTACGTCGCACGATCGTGTATGGCTCGCCACGGGCGAGGAAATCGTCGACCATTATGTCCAATCGGCTACCGCGGTCTAACCTCGCTTCCTGCTGCCGCGCTAGTCGGCTTTCGCCCCGCTGGAACGGATCACGTTACCCCAGCGTTCGGTCTCACCCCGCAGAAACACCTTCATCTGTTCCGGGGTGCTGCCGACGGCCTCGACGCTGAGATCGGCCAGCCGCTTCGCGATATCCGGTTGCTTCAACGCCTCGGCAATTGCCGCAGAGAGCTTGTGCGCGATGTCGGTCGGCGTCCCCGGAGGCACCACCATCCTGGTCCAGGTGCCGGAATCGTGCCCCGGCAGAACTTCCGCCACCGCCGGCACACCGGGGAGTAAGGAGTTGCGTTGCTTGCTGCCCACGGCAAGCGCGCGCAGCTTTCCGGTGCGAATGTATTGAAGCGAAGTGCTTATGTCTAGGAACATGAGATCCACCTGGCCTGCGAGGAGTGCCATGAGCGCAGGCGCAGTGCCACCGAACGGAACGTGCACCATCTTGACTCCAGCTTTCGACTTGAACAGCTCGGCGGCGAGATGGGCGGTCGTCCCGTTTCCCTGCGAGGCGTAGTTGAGCTTGTCGGGATTGACTTTGGCGTACGCGATCAGTTCCTGAATCGTTTTCGTCGGGACCTGCGGATTCACCAGCAGCACATCGGGGCTTGCCACGATCAGCGACACCGGGACAAAGGCCTCCGGTTCGAAGGCCAACTTGGCATACAAGCTCTTGTTCACGACCAGCGGGGACGGGTGCGTAACCAGCACGGTGTACCCGTCAGGGGTCGCTTTCGCAACCACGTCTGCACCCAGATTGCCGCCGGCGCCGGGACGATTCTCCACGATCACGGGTTGTCCCCACTTTAGCTGGAGCTTGTCGGCGATCATGCGCGCCCAGGTGTCGACTCCTCCTCGACCTCGGTGACAGGCCTTGGGCCGCGTACCACTCCCTGATTTCAGGATCGATGATAACTTTTGCAAGCGCCGCGCGCATTTTTTTGATGACTACATCCGGGGTTTTTGCAGGAGCCCACATGTCCCAGATGTTGTTGGTGTTCATTTCCCCATTGACCAGCAGCGAGTAATAGCTGGCCTGGCCTTTCCTTCCCCTTATTCGACCTTGATATTGGCCGATTTGGCTAGATCGGCATAGCGCGCAAGATCAGCTTTGATGAGTTTGGCCAGATCGGCGCCAGTGCCGGCGTAGAGCTCAATGCCTACGGCAGAGAGATTTTCCTTGATGGCAGGCTCGGCCAGCACTTTCTGTACGTCGGCATAAATACGGGCCACGACCTCAGGCGGCATTTTGGCCGGCCCCATCAGCGCGAGCCAGACGAAAAAATCCAGCGGCTTCAGGCCCTGCTCTTCAAACGAAGGTGTTTGCGGCATCAGGTCAGAGCGCGTGGCGGTCGACACGCCAATGCCATTGAGTTTGCCGGTCTTGATGTGCGGTGCCACCAGGTGGGTGGTGAGGATGGCCAACTGCACCTGCCCGCCCAGGACGTCGGTAAGACCCGGTGAGCAACCCTTGTACCCTACATGCGTGGCGTTTACCCCGGTTTTCTGTTTGACAAGCTCCATCACAAAATGCTGCGGCGAGCCGATTCCGCAGGAGCCGTAACTCAGGGCCGTCGGATTGGCCCTGGAGTAGTCCACCAAGTCTTTGAGGCTCTTGATATTGGTGCCCGGATGGGAAACCAGGGCCATAGAGTTGCGACCCAGCAGCACGATTGGCGTGAGGTCTTTTTCAATATCGTAATTGAGTTTTACGCCCACCGCAGGGTTGATGACAATGCTGCTGTTTTGCATCATCAGCGTGTAACCGTCCGCAGGAGATCTGACCACCGCGTCGGTACCGATATTGCCCGAGGCACCGGCGCGGTTGTCCACGACAACACCCTGGCCCCACAGGGTTTGCAGCCGCACGCCGATCTGGCGCGCGAGTATGTCAGTGCTACCTCCCAGGGAATAAGGAACAATGATCCTGACCGTCCGTGAAGGGTAGGTATCGGCCCATGCCGGCAGCACCGCCAGTTGCGCGGCAGCGGCAAGGCCCATAAAACCCAGAAGCGTGTGAAGCTTCATGTTGTCTCCAGTTCTTCAATTTCTAATTTTAATGCCCGGTATGAAAATTCATTCCATCGAACCAATGCGCTGGCACCACAAATCCCAGGCCCGAACGACCTGACCTTCGGTGGCTGCGGCGGCCAGTGCCGCCTCTTCTTCAAGGGATATAAGGAAATTCAACTGCATGAGCCCAACTATCTCACCGTATCGCGTCCTCAGAATACGTGGTTACCCTCAGGCGGCAGGCTGACTCTGCCCAAGAATTTTTGCCCCATTGAGCACAAGCGGGGTGCCGACCTGCCAAATAGCGCAGCCCTACCCCGGCGGGAGCTTCAACAACCACCAAACATTCACCAAACGGTACGCTGGTCTTCGGGGTAGTCGGGTGCTGGTTGGTTTGTCATATCCCAGTCCGGCTCGGTAGCCACAGCCTCCCCCCGGCTCCTGCGCGCCACAGTCATCCCACAGCGGTGGCCCGCGTGCCGGGGCGATGCGGGGAGCCTCAGCGTCCACCCCGATGTGCTCTAGGGCGTGGTTCAAAAAGTAACGTTTTTGGGTAACACGGACAATCTGAATTTTGGATGGTTTACCTATGACTCAACCGATGGCCACCCGAAAAAATGTTTCCCGATTCAGGCGTACTGGGAACGCTGGCGGTCTACCACGACCGGAGCAAGGCGCCCGCGGCCGACGAGGAACAAGCCATGAGGTACTTGGCGACCATCGCCGCCGCAGCGATCGGGCGCTCCCCGCTGAAAGCAGCGAATGGCGGTGGGGAAGCTTCCGTTGGGGTGGCCGCACGGCGAAGGACCTCTCGGGCGGCGGGATCGCGCCCAGCACCCGAATCCTCAGCCCAGCGTCGTCAGCCAGCGGTCGGCTGCGTCGGCCACCTGACCGTGCCGGCCCGAGTAGATGTGGTCCGCGCCTTCCACCATCACCCGCTGCACCGACGGCGCATTGATGAGCGCCGGCTCCATGTCGATGCTGAACGACAGCTGCGGCTTCTCCAGTTCGCCGGCCAGGAGGAACACCGGCAGGCGGATCCGGTCGGCGAACCGGAGTGCGGTGGTCGCCGCTTCGGGTCCGTATTTGTTGAGGTAGGTCTGCGCGCTCATCAGCCCGCGCATTGCGGGCGTGTTGGTCGGCATGTCCACCTGCATCAGGTCCTCGCCCTTCTGCGCACTGACGAGGCTGCGGCAATGGTTCAGGATCTTCTCGTGTGCGGCCCAATCCCACACCTTGTCGTCAGGTAGCCGGGGAGAAGAAAACATTGCCAGCGCGATCACTTCATCGGTCGGGAAGAACGCCTGCGTGTAGGCAGCCTTCAGCCCCCCGAGGCTGTGTCCGGCGATCACGAGGCGGCCATGGCCGCGCTGCTGGAGCCATTTTTTTCCGACCTTGAAGTCAAGGGCGCCGTCTTCAATCCGCTCGTAGGCGGCGCCGATCCAGCGCCGGTCCAGCGGGTTCTTGGAGACCCAGTCATGCCCTCGATTGTTGAGTATTGCGATTCCCCAGCCTTTGGCGTTGAGTTCCTTTGCAACCCTCCACAGCGGAGTGGTGGTGAAGGTATTTGCCACTCCATGGGTGCAAATGACAAACGGAGCATCGGGGTTGCGCGGCTCGAAATACGCAAGTTGCAACCCGATGCCATCCTCTGTTTCAAGATCTTCGATCTGCATGGTTCAATCCAGTCCTATTTTTGCATTGCGCACAACGCGCGTCCATTTTTCCAGGTCATTAACCCTTGTTAAAGAAAACATATTCCCCTGCACTCTATGATACATTCATCTTCGATGCAGGAAACCGTTGACGCGGTCGCCGAATTGACCATCCCCTGCCCCGCCCGCTATAGTGAATCCGATCCTGTCGGTCTTAGTGACGCACGCCGTTCCGGGTCAAGGGACCACTCGATCAACCTCCTCCCGGCATCCCGACCCGCATGCTTTAATCAATTTTGTTATCCCCCATGAATTCCAACATTCGACGCGTTGTCACTGGCCAATCCATCGATGGCAAAGAGGTCATCTTGCTCGATGGGAACGCGGGCAATGTGCGCGTCCGACAGGCCAGCGGCCTGACATCCACGTTGCTCTGGGTCACCGACGAAACCCCTGCTGCAAGCTTCGCCGGCGCGAACGATCGTGCTGACCGCGAGATCGGGGTGGCGCCGCCTCCCAACGGATCGATTTTCCGGATCGTCGACTTCCCTCCACTCCTGCCCAATATCCAGTCGGTCGATCATTCCGCCATCACCCGTGAAATGGGCCTCCCACAGGAGGGAACGCCCCCTCGCCATCCATTGATGCATCGCACGAGGAGCGTCGATTACGCGATCATCCTGAGCGGCGAGATCGACATGCTGCTCGACGATTCCGAAGTTCATCTCAAGGCTGGCGACGTGGTGATCCAGCAGGGGACGAATCATGCGTGGGTCAATCATGGAACGACCACCTGCCGCATCGTTTTTGTCCTGATCGACGCACTTGCGAACACGCAAACCCCGGCAGGAACGACTCCTTCCGTTTGAGCAAACATCCTTTCTTGCAGCCCCTTCACACTTCAGCTCAGTCATAACCGGGCGGCACAACAAAACCCTGATATTCCTTTTCCAGCAGCCTGGCGAAATGCAGGCAGGTCAGGTCGCCGTACTGAGGGCCGACGATCTGCACACCCACTGGCAGCCCCCCATCGGTGAAACCGATGGGCGCCACGCTGGAAGGTAAATAGGTGACGCCCGTGTAGCCGGCCCAAAACGTCTGCGTCATGTTCGGGTATTTTTTCCCGTTGATCACCGTATCGCGGTCGTATGACGGCGCATCCACGTGAGGATAGGCAGCGGTGCAGTTGACCGGGGCGAGCAGTAAATCGTAGTCACGGAAGAACTCGTGCCACCGGAGCCGCATCCGGTGCCGTTTCTCGTCCAGTTTCAACCAGTCCCGGTGCCTGATGCTCGTTCCCCGCATCCGGCGCGCCGTGATGCTGTCGTCGCTGGGAGAGAGAGCGTCGGCGGCCTTGATGTTGGCGGCAATCACCTCATCGGGCATGTCCTGGGAAGTTGCCGCGTACAGCAACACGTTGAAGGTCCGGTGAATGTCGTCCATGTCGATTTCAGGCCGCGCCTTGTCGTTGATCCTGACCTTTTGCCTGCCGAGGAAGTTCGCCAGTTTTTGCAAAAGCTCGACGACGCTGCGGTCCACCGGCGCGGTGGGATGGTCGAGCACGATGGCGACCTTGAAATCGCGCAGGGCCTTTTTCTTCGGTGGGGGCAGCGCGAGGCGATAGCCCACCGCGTCGATCTCATCGGGCCCGGCCAGGATGGACAGGCCCAGAGCGACATCGTCGGCGCTGCGTCCCAGCGGGCCAATGTCCAGGATGTCGAGCGGGGACGGGTTCCCGGTCAGGGTATGTCCGTGGGGGGGACAGATTCCGTGGGTGGGCTTGTGCCCGAAGAGGCCGCAAAAGTGCGCCGGGTTACGGATCGAGGATGCGATGTCGCTTCCCATCTCGATGCCGGCAAGGCCGGCGGCAAGCGCTGCCGCAGCGCCGCCCGAGGAACCACCCGGCGTCAACGCCAGGTTCCACGGATTGTTGGTGCGGCCGTACACCTCGTTGAATGACTGGTTGTCCGCCAGCCAGATCGGAACGTTGGTCTTGCCGAAAATCACGGCCCCGGCGCCCAGCCAGCGGTCGACCGCGAGCGCGTTGGTCGTCGCCACATTGTTCTTGAAATCTGGCGAGCCCCAGGTGGTGGGCAAACCCTTGACGTTGAAGGAGTCCTTGACGGTCATCGGAACGCCATGAAGCGGGCCCCAGACCTCGCCCCGGGCCAGCGCACTGTCGGCGGCCCTTGCTCGCCGCCGCGCCATCTGGATGTCGGTGACGACGATCGCGTTGAGCGCCGGGTTGTATTTCTCGACCCGCGCCAGGTAGTGGTCCAGCAATTCGAGGCAGCCGATCTGGCCCCGACGAATCATCCCCGCCAGGCGTTTTGCCGGTAAAAAAGCGATGTCTGTCACGATCCCTCCCATTTCCGGTGCGCGTTCCGGACCGGAACAACAACCGCGGCCGCTCTCTCCGGGTGCATCGAATACCTGCCTTTCATTGGCCTTGCTCCGTGGCAGTGTTCACCACCGGCGCCGCGTGTACGCCCATCGCGAGTCGCCGCCATCTGGCATCCCTTCTTGCAGCCGCGTCAGGTTCATTCCACTCCTGCATCATGTCCCTCCGGAACTGAATCCGGGCGGCGGCGTGAATGGGCCGGTCAATTGCGCAACGCTGGCGGCAAGTGCAAGCAGTCCCATCTCGCCCCAGCGCCTGCCAACGAGCTGTACGCCGATGGGCAGCCCCCCGGCGGACCGCGCCAGCGGCAGGACCACGACCGGATTTCCGGTCAAGCTGAAGGGTGTCGTCAGTGCGAGCCCGGCGCTCCAATAGTTGACCTGCCGGCCATCGACCTCGATCGGAGTGCCGAAAGGGACATGCCCGACCGCCGGGCACAGGGCCACCGGGCAGAGCAGCGCATCCCAGTCGCCCAGGAAATTCTCCAGGGCCATGATCAGCCGATCGCGGCTCGACAGGCTGCGGGTGTAGTCCGCCATGGACGCCCTCGCGCCGCGCGCAAATCCGCGGAAGATCGGGTTCTCCGAGTCCAGCCGCGCGCCGATGTCCGCCACCCGCTGCGCCGCGCGTTCGGGCTCGGTCGATGCCCGCTCGGCCAGAAGGATCTCGCCCCAGGTTTCCCATGCCTGAACCCAATCGAAATTGGCCGGCGCACGTTGCTCCACGATGCAACCCGCGTCGGAAAGTTGGCCGACCAGGCTTTCGAGCGACACCCGCGTGTCGCGGCTGAGCGGCAATCCGGCGAAGTCGTGCATCCATGCGATGCGCGCGCCGCGCAGCGGCCGCGAGACAACTTCCCCCAATGGCACCGGTGCGGTCTGGATGTCGATCCCATCTGGGCCGGCGATGAGGCGCAGCGCCAGCGCTAGGTCTTCGACCGAGCGTGCCAGCGGCCCCATGCAGCTCATGTGGCGGATTCCGCGGGCCACGCCCGGCAGCTCGGGAATATGCCCGGTTCCCGGCACACGGTGCTCGGTGGGCTTGAGCCCATAGACGCCGCAGTAATGCGCGGGAATCCGGATGGAGCCCGCGATGTCGCTGCCAATCTCGAGAAACGAAAGACCGGCCGCAATCGCCACGGCGCCGCCGCCAGTCGAGCCACCCGGCGTGCAGTCGAGGTTCCAGGGGTTGTTGGTGCGACCGAAAATCGGATTGTCGGCGCGGAAGTCGGCCGACAACGGCGGCACGTTGGTCTTGCCGACGATCACCGCACCGGCCGCGCGCAGCCGGGCCACCACCGGCGCGTCGCGCTCCGGTATGTTCTGCGCGAGTGGCGGGAATCCGCCGGTGGTGCGAAGGTTCGCGGTCTCTATCGCGTCCTTGATGGTGATCGGCACCCCGTGCAACGGGCCCTGGGGCTCACCGCGAGCGCGCTGCGAATCGGCCTGCGCCGCCCGCTTGCGCGCGCCGGCTTCGTCTAGCGTGCAGATCGCGTTCAGGGCCGGATTGTGGCGGGCAATCCGCGCCAGCATCTCATCGAGCGCCTCAACCGAGGAGAACCGCCCCTCGCGGATCGCTGCTGCGGTCTCGGTGGCGCTTGCAAAGGGATCAACAGACATGTCGTATAGCTTCCAAAAATGTGGGGGTCAGGGGATTCGACAGCGGCCGGCCTTCAATCCTGGAAAGCCACTTCGCGCGTCCTTCGAAACTGGGGGAGCACGACCAGCGCCAGCAGCACCGCGGCAAAGACCAGAAACGTCAGAGATATGGGGCGCTGCAGCAAAACCAGCGGGTCACCGCGCGAGAGCATGAGCGTGCGGCGCAGATTCTCTTCCATCATCGGGCCCAGCACGTAGCCAAGGAGCAGCGGCGCCGGTTCGCAGCCAAATTTGACGAAAAGAAAACCCAGCACCGCGAATCCAGCGGTGAGCATCACTTCAACCCGGCTGGTATTGCCCGCATAGGCCCCGATGCAGCACAGCAGGACAATGCACGGAAACAGCAACCGATAAGGCACCATCACCAGTCGCACCCACATTCCGATCAGCGGAAGGTTGATGATCACCAGCATCAGATTACCCACCCACATGCTGACGACCATGCCCCAGAACAGTTCCGGCTGCTTTTCGATGATCGCCGTGCCCGGGGCCATTCCCTGGATGATCATGGCGCCCATCATGAGAGCCATGACGGGAGTCACCGGCAGGCCGAGCGTCAGGAGCGGGATGAACGATGTCTGCGCCCCGGCGTTGTTTGCCGACTCGGGACCGGCAACGCCTTCGATCGCCCCCTGGCCGAAGCGCGACGGATCGCGGGCGAGCTTGCGTTCCAGGGCGTAGCTTGCAAACGACCCGAGCAGCGCGCCGCCTCCAGGCAGGATCCCGAGCAGCGAACCCAGCGCGGTGCCGCGCAGAACAGCCGGCCAGGCCGCGCGGAAATCGGCCCGGCTCGGCCAAATACCGGAGATGTTGGTGATCACCCGCCGCTGCGCGGCTGGCCGCTCCAGGTTTCCCATGATTTCCGCAAAGGCAAAAAGTCCCAGTGCGATCGCGATGAACCCGAGGCCGTCGGTCAGTTCGAAAATGCCGAAGTTATAGCGGATGGTGGTGCCGGTCACGTCGGTGCCGACCATGGCCAACAGCACGCCGAGAAGGATCATTCCGACCGCTTTCAGAATCGACCCGTTGGCAAGGACGATCGCGGCGGTCAGGCCGAAAATCATCAGCGACAGATATTCCGCCGAGGTGAACTCCTGAGCCCAGTCCGCCAGCACCGGGCTGAATGCGGCGACCACAAGGGTGGCAACGCTGCCGGCGAAAAACGAGCCCAGCGCCGCGACCGAGAGCGCGACGCCCGCGCGTCCCTTCAGCGCCATCTGGTAACCGTCCAGGCAGGTGACCACCGAGGACACCTCCCCTGGCATGTTGACCAGGATCGCGGTGGTCGACCCCCCGTATTGGGCACCGTAATAGATGCCCGCCAGCATGATGAGCGCGCTGAGCGGCGGCAGGCCGTAGGTGATCGGCAGCAGCATGGCGATCGTCGTGAGCGGGCCGATGCCGGGGAGCACGCCGATGAGGGTGCCAAGCAGGCAGCCGAGCAGTGCGAAGCCGAGATTGGGTAGCGTCACCGCCGCCGAAAATCCCAGTTGAAGATTGGCCAGCAGGTCCATTGGCTAGTTTTTCCCCCATAGCGGAAGAGGCTGCTTGAGCACGTAAACAAAAAGGAGCGCGCAACTCACCGAAAACGCGATGGCGAGGATCGCGATCTCGACCCGTCGGACCTCGCGCGTTGCAAAACCGGCGATGATCACCGTGATCGCGCCAGTGACGACAAGCCCGAACTCTTCGATCAGCCCGGCAAAGGCGAGGACCGACGCGAGGATCAGCAGGCGCGGGCGCCAGTCACCGCGCTCGATGCCCGGGCCAGCAAAAACGATGCTCTTCGCAGCGAGAACGACGCCGATGATGACAAGCCCCCCGCTCATTATCATCGGCACATAGCCGGGTCCGATCTGGACGGCGCTGCCGAACGGATGCTCGCGGCCGAACCAGATCCCGCAGATCCCGATCAGGGCGAACAGCAGCCCTGCCCCTAGGTCTTGAGGCGCCTTGAGTCTGATCACGCCGAGTCAGAACGACGGCGTTCAAAGGCGAAGATTTCCATCATTGCGGCTCGATCTTCGCCAGCTTGATCAGCTTTTCCCACTTCTTGATCTCTTTGGGAAGCAGCTCGGCGAGGCTCTTCGCGCTTCCTGGCATTGGTTCCGAGCCGACGTTGGCAAGAAATCGTTTGGTGTCGTCCATGGTCACGATCTGATTGAACCAGCCTTCCAGCTTGTCGACCACGGGCTGAGGCACCTTGGCTGGCAGAAACACTGCAAACCAGCCTCTGATGTCGTATTCAGGGATCCCGGCGGCTTCGATCATGGTCGGCAGGTCAGGCATCAGGCTGGAACGTTGGCCAGCGGTGATGGCAAGCCCGCGCAGCTTGCCGGAACGAAGCAGCTCGGCGGCGAAACCGGAGTCGATGAACTGGAAATCGATTTTCCCCAGGCGCATTTCGGGGAAGCTCTCCGGATAATTCTTGTAGGGAATCCCAAGCGCCTTGAAGCCGCTTCCGGATTTATAAAGCTCGGCCGAAACGAGCGACGTCGGAGAGGTGGTGGCGTAGGAAACCTGGTCTCCCTTTTTCTTCAATCCGTCGGTCAGCTCCTTGACCGATTTGTAGGGCGAGTCCGGATCCACGGTAAGAACGAAGAACAGGCTGTGCAAGGTGGTGACCGGAGTGAAGTCCTTGATCGGATCGTAGGGAAGCTTTTTGAACAGGAACAGATTCGCCGCGTGGGATGAGTTTGCGGGGTTAATGAAGATCGTGTAGCCGTCCGGTTTGGCCCGTGCCACGGTTTCGGCCGCCAGCGCGCTGATCATGCCGGCCTTGTTCTCGACGATCACCTTTTGCCCGCTCACCGCCGCCAGCTTGTTGGCGTAATAACGCACGACGATGTCGGCTCCCGAACCGGCGGGGAAGCCGCAGATCACGCGAAATTCCCTGTCCTTGTCCGGCCAGGTCTGCGCGTGCGCCTGCATCCACGACAGCGATGCGAGAAGCATCAGCAGTCCGAACCGTCGAGTGAAACCGAAGATCATGATGACTCCTTGAAAAGATGAAACAAGCTGGAGCTTAAAGACCACCTAAAACGCTTTTCTGATAAAAATAATGTTTGACTTTTAAAATGAATGACCATTCAATCATGCCACAATAAACGCCGCGCCCGCCTAAACTCTAAGGAGTCGAAAAAAAATTGGACAATTCACCGCTTTCAGACGAGATGCCAAGCAATGCGCAAAGCGTGCCGTTTGGCGAGCCAACCAAGCGATTTGCAACGCCGCATGGCGATCATATGGAAGATGGGGAATGTTCAAGTTATTTTTCTCGCCGACTAAGCGCCCAAGCAATACGGCACGGCCATCAAAGATGGAGACAGACATGAGCGTTTCGGTAGCGGATCAGGCTCGGCCATTGGGCAAACCTCCGGCGCCCAAGGAAGCTGGCGCATGATGGAACTGGAGCCCGGGTCGGTCGAGTATGTCGGCCATCCGGAACAGCCGCCGCACAGTGCGCTCGGCCTCTGGCTGATGGCGACCAGTCGAGCCCTGGCGATTACGGGCGGGGTGATGATGATCCTGCTGATCGCCATGTCGATCATCTCGATCATCGGGCGCAAGCTGTTTTCGCTGCCGGTGCCGGGCGACTTTGAAATCATGCAAATGGGGGCCGCTGTCGCCACCGCGATGTTCTTCCCCTATTGCCAGATGAATGATGGCCATATGCGCGTCGACTTCTTCACCACCCACCTGCCGGCTCGGTTTCGGGCCGGCCTCGACAGCTTCGCCGCCCTGCTGCTGGGCGGGGTGGCGGCATTGCTGGCCTGGCGCACTATCGCCGCTGCGATCGCCTCCCAACAGTCGGGGCATTCCTCTTTGATGCTGGGTTGGCCGCAGTGGATCGCCGAGGCTCTGATCGTGCCGAGCCTGATCCTGTTTTCGCTGACCGGCCTGTACATTGCGCGACGTCGCTTGCGCGTGGCCCTCGGGGGAATCCAATGAGCGGTACGACGGTCGGCCTGATCATGTTCGGCATCCTCATGGTCATGCTGGTGCTGCGGGTGCCGATCGGGATTTCGATGTTCCTGGTCGGCGCCGGCGGCTTCATAGCCATGATCGGCGGTGATGGTGCCCTGCCGGTGCTGCTCAATTCGCTCAAGAACCGGGTCTACGCACGGCTCTCGAATTACGACCTGAGCGTGATTCCGCTGTTCTTGCTGATGGGGCAATTTGCCACCAACGGTGGCCTGTCGCGCGCATTGTTCAGTTGTGCCAATGCTTTTGTCGGCCACTGGCGCGGCGGCGTGGCGATGGCCGCCACAGGCGCGTGTGCCGGCTTCGGCGCCATCTGCGGCTCGTCGCTGGCTACGGCGGCGACGATGGGCCAGGTCGCCCTGCCGGAATTGCGAAGGCTCAAGTATTCTGGCGCCCTGGCAACCGGCACCTTGGCCGCGGGCGGCACTCTGGGCATCTTGATTCCACCCTCCGTGCCACTGGTAATCTATGCGGTGCTCACGCAGGAATCCATCGGCAAACTGTTCATGGCGGCCGTATTACCGGGCCTGATCGCCGTGTTCGGCTACATGATCGTCATTCACTTGGTGGTCATGCTGAACCCCTCGGCCGGTCCGGCTGGCCCCCGGGTCCCCTGGCCGCAGCGCTTGCAGGCGTTGAGGAAGGTGATTCCGGTGCTTATCGTTTTTCTGGTGGTGGTGGTCGGCCTCTATGGCGGCTGGGCCACCCCGACCGAAGCCGCCTCGATCGGGGCGGCCGCATGCGGCATTCTCGCCGTAGTCTCGGGCGGCATGCGCCTGCAAGGGGCGAAGGACAGCATTCTGGGGGCGGCCACGGCTACGGCCATGATCTTCCTGGTATTGCTCGGGGCCGATATGCTGAATTCAGGTCTCGCCTTGACCCAGATGCCAGCCGAGCTGGCCACCTGGGTCAAGGACAGCGGAATATCGCCCCTGCTGGTCATGGGCTCCATCTTGCTGATTTATATTTTTCTCGGCTGCGTCATGGATTCGCTGGCCATGATCCTGCTGACCATTCCCATCTTCTACCCGGTGGTCATGGGGCTGGACTTATGGGGCATGAGCCAGAGCGACAAGTCGATCTGGTTCGGCATCCTCGTCCTGATGGTGGTGGAGATCGGGCTTGTGACTCCACCGGTGGGCATGAACGTCTACATCATCAACAGTCTGGCCAAGGATGTCCCGCTGATTGAAACCTTCAAAGGAGTGATGCCCTTCCTAGCTTCTGATTTTTTGCGCATCTTGTTGTTGCTGTTCTTCCCTGCGATATCGCTTTACCTGGTCCACGCTTTCCCCACCTAGCCGGCTGTTGTCGGCTGTTTCATTCCCTATCACCCTCTATAGGAAAATTTGATGCAATCCTCTCTTACTCTGCGATCCACCGTTGCCGCCGCCCTTCTCGCACTTGGCGTTTCCCACGCCAGCGCACAGGAGACCATCACGCTGCGGGTACATCACTTCCTGCCGCCTTCCGCCAATGCCCAAGTCAAGATAATCGAGCCGTGGTGCGCCAAGATCAACCAGGAGTCTGCCGGCAAGCTCAAATGCCAGATCTACCCAGCCATGCAACTGGGCGGCACACCGCTGCAGTTGTTCGACCAGGCGAAGGATGGCGTGGCCGACATCGTGTGGGCTCTCCCCGGCTTCCAGGCCGGACGCTTCCACGCCACCGAGGTCTTCGAGCTGCCCTTCATGGTCGCGAGTGCCGAAAAGGCCTCGCGCGCGCTGTGGCTTTACGCGGAAAAAAATGCCCGTGAAGAATACAAGGGCGTCAAGCCGCTGATCTTTCACGTCATACCCGGCACTCAGTTGCACACCACCAGCAAGCCGATCAAGACCCTGGCCGATTTCAAGGGACTCAAGCTGCGCACACCGACCCGCATGGCGACCAAACTGGTCAGCGCTTTCGGCGCGACACCGGTGCCCATGCCGGTGACACAAGTCGCGGAAAGTCTATCAAAGGGTGTGATCGACGGTACTGTGCTGCCCTGGGAGGTCATTCCTGCACTGAAGATTCAGGAAATCGTCAAGTTCCACACCGAGACCGCCCCCCGGGCAGGCGTTCATCGCGACCTCGGCATTTGTCTTCGCCATGTATCCGGCCCGCTACGACAGTCTGCCGCCCGACTTGAAAAAGGTGATCGATGCCAACAGCGGTGTCGCGGCCTCAGCCTGGGCCGGCAAGGTCTGGGATGAAGCGACGGCGCCGGCCCGCCAGACTGCGGTGGATCGCAAGAATACTTTCTACACCTTACCGGCGGCGGAAGTGGCGAGTTGGCAGAAGGTGGCTGAAACCGTCGTCACCGATTGGATCAAGGAAGTCGGCGCCAAGGGCTTCAACGGTCAGAAACTGATTGACGACGCCAAAGCCCTGATGAACTGATGCCGCAGGTATTCGCCGGGGAAGCATTCCCCGGAATTCCACCCATGCGAAGCAAGAAATTAGCCCCCGAAACCCCGGCCTTCAGGCCGGGGTCGGTTCCCACCGCCCTGAAGGGCGGGGTTTCAAACTGGAGTTATTTTTAGATGAACCACGAAGGCGCAGGATCCCAAGGCACCATCAACGCGGCAGATGAAATCATCGGGCGACCACTTGCGCGTGGCCTCGGCGATCACACGGCGATTTTGTACGCTGATCAGGCCGTGAGTTTTTTGGAGTTGAACGATGCGGTCAATCGCAGCGGCAACGCCCTTTTGGCGCAGGGCGTCGGGACGTGATCCGACCTCGATTCGGAAGCGATCACCGAGCGCGTCGGCATCTCCATGCGGTCGCTTCACCGTCTCTTCGGCGAACAGGGGCATACAGTTCGAGAAGTGATTGTTCAGGCGCGGCTTGAGGCCGCCTGGCGTGAATTGACGAATCCAGGCCGCGATCACCTACCAATCGCGGAAATTGCCTGGCGGTGCAGCTATCACAGCCATTCGCATTTCGCCACTGCATTCAAGATGCAGTTCGGAGCGACGCTGAGCGTTTGCTGCCGCTCGCGCAGATGAATTGCGCAAGCGGCGAGGGCTGCAAATTCAGCCGGCCTCGCTGCGGCGATAGGCGTCAATGATTTCGGAGCCCGTGGCGAGCCATACCTCATGGCACGATGCGATATGTTTCAGGGCGTCATCGAAATATTTGCTGCGGAACGGATGCCCGATGATGAACGGATGCAGGCAGATCGACATCACGCGTCCGCTCGTCGCCCCATCTTCGTAAAGCACATCGAACTGATCCTTGATCATGCGACCGAAGGACTCCGGGCTTTGCTTGCCATCGATAATGGCTGGAACGTCGTTGATCTCGATCGAATAGGGGATAGAGGTCATCTGACCGGATTTGACGCGCATGGGGTAGGGCTGTTCGTCGTTCACCCAGTCTCCGACATAATCGAAGCCCGCTTCGGCAAGCAGATCCAGCGTATTATGCGTTTCGCTAAGCGCTGGACTCAGCCAGCCGCGCGGCTTCTGGCCTGTCGCCTGTGTGATCCTGGCGTGACTATCCCGGATCATCTGCCTCTCTTCGTCTTCCGGGAGGCCTGCCATCAGCATGGAATTGCTCTTACCGTGGCCCATCCATTCCCAGCCGAGTTCCTTTCCAGCTTCGATGATGCGCGGGTATTCGTCACAGACGTCGGAGTTCAGCGGAACAGTGCCGCGCACGCCATGGCGCTGCATCACGTCCATCATGCGCCATATGCCGACGCGCACCCCATAGTCGCGCCATGAATAGTTGAGTATGTCCGGCACGAACGACGTCGTGATGGGCGTGATCGATGTCGATGGGCGGTCGAACAGGAAGTGCTCTATATTGGGGATGACCCACACGGCGACACGAGCGCCATTCGGCCATCGGATAGGGGGCCGATCGACGATGGGCGAGTATTTGAATCGATCATGAGCGGTCGGCGCTGCGGGCTTGTTCATCTTGCTTTCCTTTAGGGTTTACGATTGCTCGTTGAGGGGATATGTCGCCAGATATTAGCTTGCCTCATCGAGTGAAACGACATCGGCGTATTTTGCATTCAGGTCGAACAGGCTTTGTTCGTGCGCGGCCACGGATCGGTCGCCGACGCCTTCGCGCACCACAATCGGACGAAAGCCGTTCTGCAACGCATCCACCGCTGTGATTTGACCAGCTCGCGTTGGAGCCAGTCGTAAGAATAGGGGCCTAGCAAGATGCGATACGCAGTTAGGCCGCCGATGCCATATTCAGGAGAAATGGTGCGGGCGGCGCGCAACTGCTTCTCAGCACCCCAGGCGTGAAAGTGCTCCATGGTGCGCTGGGTCAGATTTTGTCCTTTGGGAATGGGTTGCGGCTGTTCGTATCGTTCCACGACAACGCAGCGAACGCCGCGCTGCCCCAACTCGATGGCTACCCCCATGCCAATAGGGCCACCGCCTACAATTACTACATCATAGCTCTTTGCCATTTGCATTCATTCCATTCTTCTCCAAGACAGTTTCTCTCGACACGCCTGGTACAAAAAGGACCAGTTAGGCTTGGCCTACAATTCATATCCGGGTGGCGGGACAAATCCTTGGTACTCCTTCTCCAGCAGGCGAGCGAAGTGCAGGCATGTGCGATCACCATATTGTGGACCGATGATCTGCACACCAACGGGTAATCCGCGCTCAGTAAATCCAATTGGAGCCGTACTCGCGGGCAAATAGGTGACCCCGCTGTATCCAGCCCAGAAAAGCTGGATCGTAAACGGTAGCCGCTTGCCATTGACCGCAAGTTCACGCTCGTAAATTGGCGTATGGTCGTGGGGGTAAGCGGCTGTGCCAAATGTCGGACATAGCAATAGATCATAGTCGCGAAAGAACTCGTGCCACTTCCAGCGCATCAGGTGACGCTTCTCATCCAGCCGCAACCAATCTCGATGCCGGATCGTGCTACCCCGCAACCCGCGGGCTAATTGACTGTCATCACCAGGGTTGAGAGCCTCGGCAACTCGAATATTGTCTGCAAAAATTTTATCATTTTGACTTTGAGAGGTTGCTGCACACAACAGGACATTAAAGATACGGTGAATTTCGTCCATATCGATATCTGGACGAGCCTTGTCATCGACCTTGACTTTTTTTCTTCCGAGGAAGTCTGCAAGTTTCTGTAGGAGATCGACTACTTCGCGATCGACTGGGGCGGTTGGATGGTCGAATACGATGGCGACCTTGTAATCGCGCAATGCCTTTTTTCGCGGGGGCGGCAGGGACAGTCGGTAGCCCGCGGCATCAATTTCATCTGGGCCTGCCATGATAGAGAGGCCGAGCGAGAGATCATCGGCGCTGCGCGCGAGTGGTCCAATAACTGAAATATCACGAGCGGACGGATTGCCGCTTAAGGAGTGACCGAGCGGCGGGCAGATGCCATACGTTGGTTTGTGCCCGAAAAGGCCGCAGAAGTGGGCCGGATTACGGATCGAAGAGGCAGTGTCGCTGCCCATTTCGATGCCAGTAAGACCCGCAGCAAGCGCTGCAGAAGCGCCGCCCGAAGACCCCCCGGGAGTTCTCGAAAGATCCCACGGATTGTTGGTCGTGCCGTAAATATCATTGAAAGTCTGGGCATCTGCGAGCCTAATAGGCACGTTGGTCTTGCCGAACAGCACAACACCCGCGCTGAGCCAGCGATCGACCGCGAGTGCGTTTGTCTTAGCAATGTTATTCTTGAAATCGGGCACCCCCCAGGTGGTAGGCAGTCCAGCTACGTCAAATGAATCCTTCACCGTCATGGGCACACCATGAAGCGGTCCCCAGATATCTCCTTTGGCGAGCGC
>JBCKNC010000037.1:0-23388 GCA_038902915.1 Polaromonas sp. | reverse complement strand
CCAACTTGCCCCTGACCCCGCGCGAGCCCATGTGCGTATAAGCGGCTTTCAGCTCTGCCATCGGCATGGTGCGGTCGATGACGGGCTTGATCTTGCCTTGCGCGTACCAGTTGGTTAGCTCTGCCATCATGGTTGCGTTGGCTTTAGGTTCCTTCTTGGCAAAACTGCCCCAGAACACGCCGACGATGGATGCGCCTTTTAGCAGGGGCAGGTTGAGTGGTATCGACGGTGTGTGGCCGGACGCAAAGCCAACCACCAGGTGCCTGCCGCGCCAGGCAATCGAGCGGAAAGCGGGCTCTGAAAAATCACCACCTACGGGGTCGTAAATCACGTCGGGGCCTTTGCCGTCGGTGAGTGTTTTGATGGCTTGCCTGAACTTGTCGGGCACGGTTTCAATACTGTAATTAATCGTTGCATCTGCGCCTATTGATGTGCATAGCGCGCATTTCTCGTCAGTCGATGCGGCGGCAATCACTCTGGCTCCAGCAGCTTTGGCAATCTGGATGGCTGACGTGCCCACGCCGCCTGCTGCGCCCAGCACCAAAACGGTCTCGCCAGCCTTGAGCTGTGCGCGATCCATCAGCGCATGGTGCGACGTGGCGTAAATCATGATGAAGGCTGCCGCATCGACAAACGGAAAGCCTGCTGGCAAGGGCATGCACAGTGCTGCGGGCGCGATGGTGTGTGTGGCAAAACCGCCTGTGCCTGACAGGCAGGCCACGTGCTGGCCGACCTGCAGATGTTGGACACCTTCACCCACCGCCTGCACCACGCCTGCATATTCGCTGCCGGGCACAAAAGGCAGGGGCGGCTTCATCTGGTATTTGTTCTGCACGATCAGCAGGTCGGGGAAATTCAGGCTGGCGGCTTTGATCTCTATCAGTACCTCGCCCGCTTTGGGCGTGGGTGTGGGCAGCTCGTGCCAAGCAAGGGCATCAATACCCGTGGGGTTTTCACATAGCCAAGCGTGCATGGCGGTCTCCAGTTTCTTCAGGGCACTTCTATAAATTCATTTTTCAGGCAAATTGCTGCGTTGCGCGGTGCTCGCAATCCTCATGTACCTTAAGTACATTCCGGTTGCTCCGCGACCCTCGCATGAGCCCAAAGGGCGATGCGACACGCGCCTTGCACTTTATCCTAAAAATCTGAATTTCTAGAAGTGCCCCCGGTGACCTAAAATCAGGCAATGAAAATCTTGATCTCCAATGACGACGGTTATCAGGCCACAGGCATCGTGGCCTTGTATGAAGCCCTGAAGGATATTCCAGGCGTTAATGTGGAGGTGGTGGCACCAGAGCAGAACAACAGCGCCAAGTCCAACGCGCTGACGCTGCATTCGCCCATGTATGTGCAGACAGCGGCCAATGGCTTCAGGTACATCAACGGCACACCGGCTGATTGCGTACACATCGCCGTGACTGGCTTGCTCGGCTACCGGCCTGGCCTGGTGGTATCGGGCATTAACAACGGTGCCAACATGGGCGACGACACGATTTACTCGGGCACCGTGGGCGCGGCGATGGAAGGCTATCTGTTTGGCATTCCGGCGATTGCCTTTTCACAAACAGAAAAAGGCTGGGCGCATATTGACGCTGCCGCGCGGCGTGCGCGCGACATGGTGGTGCAGTTGCTGCCCTCTATCGAAGTATTACCTGAAGACACGAACCCTGCCGTATCGCCCTGGCTGCTCAATGTGAATATTCCGAACTTGCCTTACGACCAGCTCAAAGCCACCAAGGTCGCGCGCCTGGGCCGCCGCCACGCTGCCGAGCGCGTTATCACGCAAACCAGCCCGCGCGGCGAAACCATGTACTGGATAGGCGGTGCTGGCCCGGCCAAGGACGAAGGCGAGGGCACTGACTTTCATGCGGCCAAACAGGGCTTTCTGGTGGTTACCCCGCTGCATGTTGACTTGACTGATCATGAGCGCCTGCCTTACTGGTCGCAAGCGTTTGCGCAGATGACTTCACCCCACTCACCGCATAAAGCCGCCGCATGATGGCGGCTAGCAAGCCAGCGTCAACCACGGCCAGCCGCCCCGGTTTTCCGGTGCGGTTAAAGCCCGATGCGGGCGTATCTTCGGGCACTAAGTCTGCTACAAAAAACATAGCTTATCAGGCGCGTGAAATGGTCGTTACAGCCCAAAAACATGCTCAAAATGGGGTTCAAAAACCGGTTCCAAGCGGTCTCGGGCTTGATTCGCAGGTTGTGCGCGCCCGCATGGTGCAAAAGCTTGCCGCGCAGGGCGTAACAGACCCGCAGGTGCTGGCTGCCATGGGGCAGGTCGAGCGCCACCGCTTCGTTGACTCGGCGCTGGCCAACCAGGCTTATGAAGACACCAGCCTGCCGATTGGCCTGGGGCAAACCATTTCAAAACCCAATGTGGTGGCCCGCATGCTGGAGCTGATTTTGCAAGGCAGGCCGGACAAGCTCGGGCGTGTGCTGGAGATCGGCACGGGCTGCGGCTACCAGGCGGCACTGCTCGGGCAACTGGCTACTGAGGTCTACAGCATTGAGCGGCTGCGTGGCCTGCACGACAAGGCACGCGAGAACCTGCGCCCCTTCAGGCTGCCGAATGTGCATTTGCTGTTTGGTGACGGCATGATCGGTTATGCCAAAGGCGCGCCCTATGCGGCCATCATTTCAGCCGCCGGTGGCGAGGCCTTGCCGCAGCAGTGGATAGACCAGCTGGCCGTGGGCGGCAGGCTGGTGGCACCCACGCAAACAGCCAACGGATGCCAGGCACTGGTGGTGGTTGACAAGACCCCGCAGGGCATTAAGCAGACCTTGCTGGAAGAGGTGCATTTTGTACCTCTAAAATCAGGGACAAGTTGATCTACAGGGCGCAACATGGCAAACTCCACCACACTTCACTCCATCAAAGGCATGGCCTGCCTGCTAGTCGTTGCGGCAGTTGCTTTGTTGGCAGCAGGTTGCAGCCCGCGCGTGCTCAAACCAGCCCCCGTGGAAGACCGCGCTACAGCTCGCTCGTCAAGCGGTGTTGCAGGCGTTGTGGTGGGCGCTGTTGACCCGTCGGGTATCAAGCCTTTGCCGGGTGCCGAAAATGCAGGCAAGCCCGGTTACTACACCGTCAAACCGGGCGACGCCGTGATTCGCATTGGCCTGGACACCGGCCAGAACTGGCGCGACATCGTGCGCTGGAACAACCTTGAAAACCCCAACCGCATTGAAGTCGGCCAGGTGTTGCGCGTGGCACCACCCGACAGCGATAACGTGCAAGCCGTGACTCGCCCGGTAGCACCCGGCAACGCCACGGCAGCTTCCGGTGCTGCGCGCCCGGCATCAGTGGCCAGCGGATCATCAGCGGCCAGCGGATCATCGTCGCCAAGCGCGCCAGCGTTCGCAGAACCGGCGGGTGAAGATGAGCTGGCCTTTATTTGGCCTGCGCAGGGTCAACTGATAGGCGGCTTTGATGGCGTGAAGAACAAAGGCTTGGATATCTCAGGCAAAGCGGGTGACCCGATTTTGGCTTCGGCTGATGGCTTTGTGGTGTACGCAGGTGAAGGCTTGCGCGGTTACGGCAAGCTCATCATCCTCAAACACAACAACACCTATCTGACGGCCTACGCCCACAACCAAACGCTGCTGGTCAAAGAAGACCAGGCTGTCAAAAAAGGCCAGAAGATTGCCGAGATGGGCGACACCCATGCAGACCGCGTTAAGCTGCACTTTGAGGTGCGTCGTCAGGGCAAACCAGTTGACCCGGTGAAGTATTTGCCTGCCAAGTAGAGCCACGCCCAGAAACGAACCCTGTCATTGAGGTGGCTGGGTCGGAGATTTGATGTGGCTGATGATGGGAGCGAAATTATTGAGATCATTTTCGCCAGAAAAGCCGATCCAACCGAAAGGAAACGCTATGAAAAAAACTATTGAATTCAAAGTTGATCTTGCCCATTTGCCGCCGCTGACTGCAGCCCAGAAGGCTGAACTGACGGCATTGGCGGCTATGCCCGACAAAGAAATTGACTACAGTGATATCCAAAAACTTCCAGAGAGCTTCTGGAAAAATGCTGTGCGCAATCCTTTTTACAAGCCGGTGAAGAAGCCTACGACTGTGCGACTTGATGCCGATGTGCTTGCCTGGTTGCAGTCAACAGGAAAAGGCTACCAGACACGGATCAATGCGATTTTGCGTGAGGCCATGCTCCACAAAATTTGAGTGCATTGGTTGGCTGAAGCGTGATCTGACCATCGCTCATGTTTTTTGTGAAAACAACGATGTCAAGACCTGACCCCTTGCGTTTTGATGGTTGCGGGTGTTACTACGCATTTGGCCCAAGAAAACCAGCTAAGCCAGTACTGGCGCGGGTTCAGGCATGGTTAGTGGTTGGACTATGGCCCACCGAGCCACTTGCGGGCGGCCTCCAGTTCGGCGTGCTCGAATGCGTCGGAAAATAGCTCGCGTTCGGCCACATTCATGCCAACATTCGGGGTCAGCGCTACCTCCCGCCAGCGTATCACCGCAGCGTAAACCTGCCCCACCACCGCGCGTGCCAGCGCTGCGTCCACATGGAACCGCGCTGCCTCGTCAAGCAGCATTTTCAAGCTGCGCACTGGGCCGGCGTCCTCCGTCAGCCAGGTCTTGGATTCGCGTTCCTTGTCTGGGAAAGGATTTAAATCAAACGCCGGCGCCAGGCGCCAGTGGCCCTGGCCCACGTACAGAAAGCCAAGATTGTGCAAGTGGTCGTCCACATTGGTGATCAGAAGATTGAACACCAGGCGACGCCACATCTGCTGGGCATCTTTGGCCGCGTCGCGGCAAACGGCATGCATCTGGTCGACCACTTCCGTGTAGGCGCGTTCGTCGTTGCGATTGGCCTGCAGCAGGCTCGCTGCAGACAGGTAGGGCGTGCGCGCGTGGTCCTTGTTGCGGTCAAAGCGGCTGACCACCACGATGGGCGTTCCCTGCACCGTCTCAATGCGCGAGTTAGGCACTTCGATGCCGGCGAGTTCTGCCAGATGCAGCGCCAAAACCTCGCCACGGGTGACGCTGCGCTCATCCTTGACGCTGGGAAACTTGCCGATGGCCAGTGTGCCGTCGGCGTCGAGCAGCGTGCATTTAGGACGAAGTCCCCCCAGGGAAGTGCCCTTCCCCAGCAGATAACGCAGGTCCTGGACCGACTCGGTACGGGTCTCCACCGCGCGGCTACTTTGGTACATCGGCCCCAGTTCCAGCAGCGTCGGCGTGGCACGCTTGCCCTGCTCCACAGTGCGCAAAAACTTACCTCCCCCTGCACGCAGACGCAGGGCTCCCATACGGCTGAAATCATCTACCGCGCACAGAAAATCCAGCGCATTGAGCACGCGACCGGCCATGACGGGGTTGTCCTTGCGCTCCTTGGCGTGGGCACGGGCAATCACCCTGCGACCCCAGTCATCGGGCTCTGTATCCCCCAGCGCCAGAAAGAACGTCGTGTCATCCTTGGTGGGCGCCTTGCGCTGCTGATGCCCCGTGTGTAGTGCCAGGTCGGGCGAAACATTGAACGCGCCGACGTGCTCCAGCCAAGATGCCTTATACGCAAAACTGGAATACTCCCGCGCGCCATCCTTGGCGTACACCAGGTCGCCTACTTCTAGCCCGGCTTGGCCCAGGCATAGCGTGAGCTTTTCGTGCACCGCTGCATGTTTGGTGACCATCAAAAGGCTCCCGCGTCAGCGTCACCCTTACGCTGACGCACCCGCTCTGGCAGCTTCTCATCCATGAGCATGAGCCCAATACTGTCCTGCGAAGAGTCGATCAACGAGGCCAGACGCTCGAGCTCCGAGAACACATGCATCGCGCGTGCCACATACTGCAGCGCCACCGCCGGGTCCCCTGCCTCCATGCGCCGCACCGTGCGCTCGGACGTGCCAATGCGCTGGGCGAGCATCGCCTGAGACAAGTGGCGCCGGCGCCGGGCATACGACAGGTCCCGCCCCAGTTTTTCAAGGGCTTTTTCAACAGGAAGAGGCAAAGGAAGCATGTTAATCGTACTTTTGTATCCGGTTATACCTAATTAGGCGGATATTTATAGCCTATTATAGTATTTTACAGAATTTTTGTCGAGAAAATTACAATTAGGGGACGTAAAAATACGACTAACCCATGCAGGAGGCCTCATATATCCTGTTAGTTTATTTCGCCTGTGCCATTCGACTGCTAGGCTGGTAGTCCACGCGTTCTTGCAGGGCCATCCCTGCAAAGCGACCAGCGCAAATGGGAAATGTCGCCCGGAGTCAGGGTTAAACGACAGTTACATTCCTTGGGCCAAATGCGTAGTAACACCCATGGTTGCTTTTGGCATCTTCACGAGGGGTGCCGCTATTCAACACTGCCGGAGGGTTATTGTGGTCAGACGCCAATTTCATTGCGGTGCATTGGACCGACCCGAAGGGCGTGCCGGAGGCACGATGAATTTGGACTCTGACCCCAATAACCAGCGAGCACCGCGGAACGCGGCAATTCGCCCGAAAAATGAATTTATAAAAGTGCCCTAATCAGGTAGTTCAGCCAGTTGTCTGGCCAGCAACACCGCAACGTGAATCGCTTCGCGCTGCGCGCCGTCTTTTATCTGCTGCCTGCAACTGGTGCCGTCAGCCACCACCAGCGCATCAGGTTGCTGGCGCACCGCAGGCAGCAGGCTAAGTTCTGCCATCTGCATTGACACCTCGTAGTGGCTGGCCTCGTAACCAAAGCTGCCCGCCATGCCGCAGCAGCTTGACTCAATCAACTCAGGGTTCGCACCGGGGATGAGTTTGAGCACATCCATGATGGAGCTGACTGCACCAAAGGCTTTCTGGTGGCAGTGGCCGTGTAGCAGGATGGGCTGCGTGATTGGCTTTAAAGCGGCTTTGAGCGCATCCAGCTTGCCTGCCGTGGCCTCGCGTGCCAAAAACTCTTCCAGCAGCAAGGCGTGCCGGCTGATGGTTTGCGCGGCTGCCCCCAGGCCCATCACCAGCATTTCGTCGCGCAGCGTGAGTAGGCACGATGGTTCCAGCCCGACGATGGCGATGCCTTTTTCGGCAAAGGGCAGTAGGCTATCGACCACCTCGCGGGCTTTGGCTTTTGCTTTATCGACCATGCCACTGGCCAGATAGGTGCGGCCGCAGCACAGGCTTTTGCCGTCTGGCTGTACCTTGCTGGCGATGTGTACGGTGTAGCCCGCGGCCTGCAACACCTTTAATGCAGCGCTGGCATTTTCAGACTCGAAGTAAGCGTTAAAAGTGTCGACAAACAGCACCACGGGTTTGCTGGCTGCCAATACTTCGCTGCGAGTGGCTGTGTCATGTGGCGTATTGAAAAAAGTTCTTCTCTTCCATTGCGGCAAAGTGCGCCTGGCAGATAAGCCGATTAACTTTTCACTTAAAAAGGCAAGGCCCGGCAGCTTGTCGCGCAGATTCAGCAAGGGCGCAAAACGGCTGGCCCATAGCGCATAGTCGGGCAGGTAGGCTATCAGCTTGTCTTTGAAGCTGTAGCCGTGCTTGGCCTTGTAGTGGTGCAAAAACTCGACCTTCATTTTGGCCATGTCCACACCGGTGGGGCAATCGCGTTTGCAACCCTTGCAGCCCACGCACAGGTCCATCGCTTCATACACGGCTTCGCTGGTGAGGGCATCTTCCGCCTTGAGGCCCTGCAACTGACCGCTCAAAGCCAGCCGCAGTGTATTGGCCCGGCCACGCGTCGTATGCTTTTCGTCGCGCGTCACGCGGTAGCTGGGGCACATGGTGCCTGCATCGAACTGTCTGCAAAGGCCATTGTTGTTGCACATCTCGACGGCTTTTGCAAAACCGTTGGCGGGGTCGCCGCCGCTGCCGGGTGTACTGGTCTGCCCGGTGACCGGGTGGTTCTGTACGTTCCATGCGCTCCAGTCGAGCGCGGTTTTAAGCGCTATGACCTGGTAGCTGGGCGGAAAGCGCATCAGCGTTGTGTCGTCCATTTTTGGCGGGTCAATCATGCGCCGCGGATTCAACAGATTGAGCGGGTCAAGATGGTTTTTGATCTGCGCAAACGCTTGTGTGATCTTGGGGCCAAACTGCCATCCAATCCACTCGCCACGGCACAGGCCATCGCCGTGCTCGCCGCTGTATGCGCCTTTGTAGTGGCGTACCAGTGCTGATGCTTCTTCGGCAATCGCGCGCATTTTTTCGGCCCCCTGGCGACGCATGTCGAGGATAGGCCGGACATGCAGCGTGCCGACCGATGCGTGGGCATACCAGGTGCCCTTGCAGCCGTATTTTTTGAAAACCTCTGTCAGTGCACTGGTGTATTCGGCCAGATGCTCCAGTGGTACGGCGCAGTCTTCAATAAAGCTCACCGGTTTGCCATCACCCTTGAGGCTCATCATGATGTTCAGGCCCGCCTTGCGCACTTCCCAGAGGTTTTTTTGTGCTGCGTCGTCAATCATTTCAACCACTGAACCCGGCAGGCCCAGCTCGCCCATCAGCTCGACCAGTTGTCTGATTTTGGGTAGCAGATCAGCCTTGGATGCGCCTGAAAATTCGACCAGCAGTACCGCCTCGGGCTGGCCAATCAGCGCGCTGCGTACCGTGGCTGCAAAAACCGAGTTTTGCAGTGACAGCTCAATCATGGTGCGGTCTACCAGCTCAACCGCCGTCAGCGTGCCGTCACCGATTTTGACGATGTGCTGGGCCGCATCCATGGCCTTGTAAAAGGTCGGAAAGTTCACCACGCCCAGCACCTTGTTGCGCGGCAGTTCGGTGAGGCGCAGCTTCAATGATTTGGTCAGGCCCAAGGTGCCTTCGCTACCCACCAGCAGGTGCGCCAGATTGACCGAGCCGTCCTGCGTGTAAGGTTTTTCGCTCTGGTTGTTGAAGATGTCGAGGTTGTAGCCTGCCACGCGGCGCATCACTTTGGGCCAGTGCGCAACAAGCTCTGGCAGCAGGGCATCTGACAGGGTCTTGACGTAGCTACCCAGTGCGCGCGCTTGCCCACTGGCGGCATCCATGCGCCCCAGCTCAAGCAGGCCGCCATCCGAGCGCCAAGCCGTTATGCCCAGCACGTTATGCACCATGTTGCCGTAGGCGATGCTGCGGCTGCCGCAAGAGTTGTTGCCCGCCATGCCGCCCAGCGTAGCCTGCGCGCTGGTGGACACATCAACCGGAAACCATAGGCCGTGTTTTTTGAGAGCGGCGTTCAGGTGGTCCAGTACGATGCCGGGTTCGACCTCTGCGGTGCGCTGTTCCACATCGACGTTCAAAATATTGCGCAGGTATTTGGCGTGGTCAATCACCAGCCCGGCGCCCACGGTTTGCCCGCACTGGCTGGTGCCAGCACCGCGCGCAACGATAGGAACATTCAGGTCGCGGCAAATGGCCAGCGCTGTTTTCACCTCGTCAGCAGTGCGGGGTACAAAAACACCCACAGGCATGACCTGGTAAATCGACGCGTCGGTGGCGTAGCGGCCCTTATCAGCGTTTGTGAAAAGCACCTCGCCTTGGGTCTCTTCGACTAGTCGTGCGGCCAACTTGCCAGCGACTTCATTGCTGACTTTGGCAACAAAGTCATAGGCGCGCGCTGCAACATCGCGCGTAACTTTCAGGGGCAGCGGTGCGTTCATGCTTTGGCGTTCATCGTTGTTGCAGGGGTAAATTTTGTATGCAAAAATTACTGCTGTCAAATTCAGCGCTTACTCTTTGATTAATTCTTATTTGATTGACAAATAAATTTTGTATGCAAAAAATAGCAACTATTTTCTGGAGAGTCCGCGTATGTTGACGCTTGACTTTCACCCCACCGGCAGACATTTTTTGCAAATCCCCGGCCCTTCGCCGGTGCCAGACCGCATCTTGCGCGCCATGAGCCTGCCCACCATCGACCATCGCGGCCCCGAGTTCGGCGCGCTCGGCCTGAAGGTGCTGGCCGACATCAGACAAATCTTCAAGACCAGGCAGCCCGTCATCATTTACCCGGCTTCGGGCACCGGCGCGTGGGAGGCGGCACTCGTCAACACACTCAGCGCGGGTGACCATGTGCTGATGTATGAGACCGGCCATTTCGCAGCGCTGTGGCAAAAGCTGGCTGCCCGCCTGGGGCTTAAAGCTGAAATCATCACCACGCTTGGGGCAGAGCCTTGGCGGCACGGCGTGCAGGCCAGTTTGATTGAAGAGCGCCTGAAGCTTGATACACAGCACAGCATCAAGGCGGTGTGCGTGGTGCATAACGAAACCTCCACCGGCGTCACCAGCAACATCGCTGCCGTGCGCAAAGCCATTGACGCGGCAAAGCACCCTGCGCTGCTGCTGGTCGACACCATTTCCGGCCTGGCCTGCGCCGACTACCGCCACGACGAGTGGGGTGTGGACGTGAGCATCAGCGGTTCGCAAAAAGGCCTGATGCTGCCGCCCGGCATCAGCTTCAACGCGATTTCCGCCAAAGCCATTGAAGCGAGCAAGACGGCCAAACTCCCCAAAGCCTTCTGGGCCTGGGACGAGATCATAGCGATGAACAAGACCGGCTACTGGCCTTCGACGCCCAACACCAATTTGCTCTACGGTCTCAATGAAGCCTGCGACATGCTGCTGGAGCACGGGCTGGACGTGGTGTTTGCGCGCCACCTGCGCTGGGCCGAAGGCGTGCGCGCTGCGGTGCGTGCCTGGGGCCTGCCGATACAGTGCGCTGACCCAGCCGTGTATTCGCCCATCCTCACTGGCGTGATGACACCCGAAGGCGTGGACGCCGATGCTGTGCGCAAAATTATTTATGAGCGCTTTGACTGTTCGCTGGGTACGGGTCTCGGCAAGGTCAAGGGCAAGATGTTCCGCATCGGCCACCTGGGTGACTGCAATGATTTGACGCTGATGGCGGCGCTGTCGGGTTGCGAGATGGGTCTCAAGCTGGCCGGTGTCAAGCTGGCCGACTCTGGTGTGCAGGCTGCGATGGAGCATTTCTCGAGCCACGCCGCGGTGGTGCCGCTGCGTAAGGCTGCCTGAACAGATGTGCGCCGCGAAGGGCCGCCCCGAGCCCGCAGGGTAAGCCAAGGGCTTGGCGAATTTGGGCTCTGACCCCAAAAACTCCGTGTTACCCAAAAACGTTACTTTTTGAACCACGTCGTGAACCTGATGCGGCGGTTCAGACAACACCATACGATTCACAGTTGCAGGAGATAGGCCCCATGAACCTTGCGAGCGACAACGCAGGATTGGCATCTGGCGGTATTTTGATACGGGGGACCGCAGCCGATGACATCGCGGCGACGCGCCAGACTGTGCTGAGCCTGCTCGATACGCTGGATCTGGACCCGCATGTGGTCCCCAGCGCAGGCATCGACGACGCTGGCCGCTTTGTCCGCTTCGGGCTGCGCCAGGCACAGATCACGGCATGGGCGCCTGGACACGATACGCTGGACCTGTGGCAGACCCTCAAGCTCGAGACATTCTGGACCTCACGCGCCATCATGTCAGGTGAATTTCACGAGGTTTTTCTGCGCGAGCAGGGCTCGATGAGCGAGCTGCTGCCACCGCGCTACTTTGTGCCGGGCGACAGAACCTGGTTTTGCAACCCCGATGAAGCCTCGTCCGATGCCTCGGGGTTTGAGGGCTCCTGGGTCATGTACCTGGGCGCGGGCCGGTTCAGCAATTTCTGGAAACGCGACCAGCCCTTCACGCTCATGACCAAGTGCCTGGAGATCTACCACTGGCGTCACGCGGTTTACCTTGATGCGCAGGGGGAAGCGCGCATTGACGAAGCCAAAGTTGCGGCCCTGGTCGAAGCCACGCTCAAAGACCCCGCCGGGGTCGGTAAAATACTGGAGCTGATGCAACGCTATCGCGAGCCCAAAGGGGTTTACGTCAAGGGTGGCTGCATCGACACCACGCGCGAATTTTCGCGCTGAGTCCATCCCGGCACAACAGACCTAATCCTGCCCGGGCACTGAGCTTGCACGCATGCGCCACAGCGCCTGCGCTCAACGACGTGCTGGGCGGCCTGGTGGCCACGCTGGCCTGACCTCATTCCTCAAGAAAAACCAATCATGAAAACCCAGATCCCGACCCCCGACGCCTACCAGGACATGCGCGAGGCGCTGCGCGGCATGCTTGCGTCGTTTGATTCCGCCTACTGGCAAAAAGTAGATCACGAGCGCGGCTACCCCGAAGCCTTTGTCAATGCCCTGACCGAAGCAGGCTGGCTCGCCGCGCTGATTCCTGCCGAGTACGGCGGCTCGGGCCTGGGTCTGGCCGAAGCTTCGGTGATCATGGAAGAGATCAATTTCGCTGGCGGCAATGCCGGCGCCTGTCATGGCCAGATGTACAACATGGGCACCTTGCTGCGCCATGGCTCGGACGCGCAGAAAAAACGCTACCTGCCCAAAATCGCCAGTGGCGAATTGCGCCTGCAGTCCATGGCCGTGACCGAGCCGAGCACTGGCACCGACACCACGCAGCTCAAGACCATGGCCGTGAAAAAAGGCGACAAGTATGTGGTGAACGGCCAGAAGGTGTGGATCTCGCGCATCCAGCATTCTGATCTGATGATTCTGCTGGCCCGCACCACGCCGCTGGCTGAAGTCAAGAAAAAATCCGAAGGCATGTCGATCTTCATCGTCAACCTGAAAGATGCGATTGGCAACGGCATGGCGGTTCAGCCGATTGCCAATATGGTGAACCACGAGACCAACGAAGTGTTCTTCGACAACCTTGAGATTCCCGCTGAGAACTTGATCGGCGAAGAAGGCAAGGGCTTCAAATACATCCTCGACGGGCTGAACGCCGAGCGCACCCTGATCGCTGCGGAATGTATAGGCGATGCTTACTGGTTTATCGACAAGGCGCGGCGTTACGCCAGTGAGCGCGTGGTCTTCAACCGCCCGATCGGCCAGAACCAGGGCGTGCAGTTTCCGATGGCCGACGCCTACATTGAAACCGAAGCCGCCAACCTGATGCGCTTCAAGGCCTGCGCCCTGTTTGACGCCGGCCAGCCTTGCGGCGCCGAGGCCAACATGGCCAAGTACCTGGCCGCCAAGGCCTCGTGGGAGGCGGCCAATATGTGCCTGCAGACGCATGGCGGCTTTGGTTTTGCCTGTGAATACGACGTGGAGCGCAAGTTCCGCGAAACCCGGCTCTACCAGGTGGCGCCGATTTCCACCAATTTGATTTATTCGTTCATTGCCGAGCATGTGCTTGGCTTGCCTAGGTCGTTTTGATGAACCCAAGACCCCTCGACGGCATCACCGTCATCTCCCTCGAACACGCCATCGCCGCGCCCTTCTGCACGCGTCAGCTCGCCGACCTAGGCGCCCGCGTGATCAAGGTCGAGCGTCCCGGCGCCGGCGACTTTGCGCGGGCCTACGACCAGCGCGTGGACGGCATGGCCTCGCATTTTGTCTGGGTGAATCGCTCCAAGGAGAGCCTGACGCTGGACCTCAAGCAACCCGCGGCGCTGGCCGTGCTCAAGCAGTTGCTGGCTAGCGCCGACGTGCTGGTGCAAAACCTGGCCCCCGGTGCGGCCGCGCGCATGGGACTGGACTTTGACGAGCTGAGTGCCGCCAACCCACAACTCATCGTCTGCGACATTTCGGGCTATGGCGACGATGGCCCGTATCGCGACAAAAAGGCCTACGACCTGCTGATCCAGAGCGAAGCCGGTTTTCTGTCGGTAACCGGCACGCCGGACGAACCCAGCAAGGCAGGCAACTCGATTGCCGACATCGCCGCCGGTATGTATGCCTACAGCAGCATCCTGGCGGCACTGCTGCAGCGCGATAAACGGGGCGGGACCGGCAAGGGCGCGCACATCGATGTGTCCATGCTCGAATCGCTGGCCGAGTGGATGGGCTACCCGATGTACTACGCCTACGGCGGCGCCACGCCACCGCCGCGCAGCGCGGCCGCCCATGCCACCATTTACCCCTATGGTCCCTTTGTGGCCGGCGACGGCGGCACGCTGATGCTGGGCCTGCAGAACGAGCGCGAGTGGGTGATGTTCTGCAAGCTCGTGCTACAGCAGCCGGCGCTGGCGTTGGATGCACGCTTCGACAGCAACGCGCGGCGCAACGAGCATCGCGACGCGCTCAAGGCCATCATTCTCGACATCTTTGCCGCCATGACGACCGCGCAGGTGGTCGCAAGGCTGGATGAAGCGCAGATTGCCAACGCCCGCATGAACAGCATGGCCGAACTCTGGGCGCATCCGCAGCTCAAGGCGCGGGATCGCTGGCGCCAGGTGGCCTCGCCGGTCGGCGCTATTGCCGCACTGCTGCCGCCGGGGCGCATCAGCAGCTTTGACTACCGCATGGACGCCATTCCCGCCGTCGGTCAGCACACCGGCGCCATCCTGCGTGAACTCGGGCATGGCGATGACGGCATTGCCGCCTTGCAGGCATCAGGCGCTATTTAATTAAGGAATACATGAATACCACCCCCACCGCCCAGCTCGCCGCCTTCGCCGCCGGCCTGAGATTCGATGCCATTCCGGCGCCTGTCGTGCGCAAGACCGAAGACTTGCTGGTCGACTGGTTTGGCTCGGCGATTGCCGGCAAGGGCGCGCGCCCGGTCGAGACCATCGCAGGCTTCGCCGCGCGCATGGGGCCGACGACCGGCGCGGCCGAGGTGCTGATCAACCGCAGCCAGAGCAGCGCCTACTTTGCGGCCATGGTCAATGCCGCCGCCTCGCACGTCGCCGAGCAGGACGACGTGCACAACGGCTCGGTGTTTCACCCGGCCACCGTCGTGTTTCCTGTTGCGCTCGCTATGGCACAAACCCTGGGCAGCAGCGGCAAACAGTTGCTCACGGCAGCGGTGGCCGGTTATGAAGTCGGCATTCGTGTCGGTGAGTTTCTGGGGCGTTCGCACTACAAGGTGTTCCACACCACCGGCACGGCAGGTACGTTGGCCGCCGCCGCCGCCGCCGGCAGCCTGCTCGGGCTGAGCCCGGCGCAGATGCAGCACGCGTTTGGCTCGGCCGGCACGCAGTCGGCCGGGCTCTGGGAGTTTTTACGCACGGCCGCCGACTCCAAGCAACTGCACACCGCGCACGCGGCAGCGGTGGGACTGATGTCGGCCTGTCTGGCGCAGGACGGCTTTACCGGTGCGGCGCAGATTCTTGAAGGCCCGCAAGGCATGGCGGCCGGCATGTCGAGCGACGCCGACCCGGCCAAGCTGACCGACGGCCTGCCCAACGGAAAGGAAGGGCGCTGGGCCACGATTGAGACCTCGTTCAAGTTTCATGCGTCTTGCCGCCACACGCATCCGGCGGCTGATGCCTTGCTGCAGGTCATGCAGATGCACCAGCTACAGCCTGCCGACATTGCGCATGTGCTCACGCATGTACACCAGGGCGCGATTGACGTGCTGGGGCCGGTGGTCAATCCGGCCACGGTGCATCAAGCCAAGTTTTCCATGGGCACGGTGCTGGCGCTGGTCGCACGGTTTGGCCATGCCGGCCTGGTCGAGTTTGACCAGCACTTCAATGAGGACGCCACCACGGCGCTGTGCGCGCGCGTCGAGATGGTGCTCGACGACGAGGTGGATGCCGCCTATCCGCAGCGCTGGATAGGCAAGGTCAGCATCACCACCACGGATGGTCGTGTGCTGCAGGGCAGGGTGGACGAACCCAAGGGCGACCCCGGCAACACCCTGAGCCGCGAAGAAATTACCGCCAAGGCACTGCGACTGGCCGCCTTCAGCGGCGGCGCGACGCCTCTTGAGATGCAGGCCGCCGTCAATGCGTTGTGGCAAGTCGCGCAGTGGCCGCGCGTGGGCACTTTACTCGGCGCTGCGGCATGAGCGACAGCATGTCCACAGCCCCCCTGCGCTGTGGAGAAGATTGCCAAGGTATCGTGGCTTTGTTATAGTCTGAAATAGGCGCTGCGTCCATATCCTGAACTGCAAGACACAGCCTGTCCGTAGGCCGATCTCGGTTTTATATTCGCATTTAAACATCACGTAGAGGAAAACTAACCATGAAGCTTACAACCATGCTTAAGCTGGCAATTGCCACGCTGGCCGGCCTGACGCTGGCCGGCGGTGCCTTGGCGCAAGTCAAACCCAATCCCAAATGGCCGACGAACCTGACGCTTGGCACCGCATCCGTTGGTGGCACGTATTTCGTTTACGGCCAGGTGTGGGCCAGCCTGGTCAACGAGAAAATCGGCACCAATATCAGCACCCAGCAGACCCAGGGCCCGAACCAGAACATCATCCTGACCGACTCGAAGCAGATCGATTTCGGCATGGTGACCATGGGGGTTGCGCTGCAGGCCTGGCAAGGCCAGGGCGAGTGGACCAAAGGTCAGAAATACAACAACATCCGCGCCATGTTCCCGATGTATGACACGCCATTCCATTTCATTGCGCTCGAGAAATCAGGTATCAAGGCGGTCAAAGACCTTGCTGGCAAGAAATCGGGCGTCGGTCCGCGCGCCGGCACGCCAGGCACTTATTTCCCGCTGATGTTCAAGGCCCTCGGCATAGACACCACAGTTCGCAGTGGCCAGGCCTCGGACATGGCATCCAACCTGCAGGACGGGCTGATTGATGCATTCCCATTTGCCGCCGGAGTGCCGATCGCTGCCTACTCGGAGCTGGAAACCACCAACAAGGTGCGCTTCTTCACGTTTACCGATGACGAAATCAAGAAGCTCAAGGCCGCGCTACCGGAATTGTCCGACTCGGTCATACCCAAGGGCACGTACAAACAGCAGACCGAAGACCACAAAACGCTAGGCCTCTACAACTTCACCATCGCTAACAAGGACGTTGCGGAAGATCTGGTCTACGCGGTCACGAAGGCGGTGCTGGAGAGCAACCCGCAGATGGTGAAGGGGCACGCGGCAGCCAAGGAAACGCTCATCGAGAACTGGAACCGCAACGGTTTCCTGCCGTTTCATCCCGGGGCCATCCGTTATTTCAAGGAAAAAGGCATCACCGTTCCCAAGCACCTGATTCCGCCCGAGTACAAGGGCTGAGCGAACTCGCACCGTAAATAACCGCACTGTGGCCCCGGCCCAGTGCGGTTTTGTTTTATCTGGAGGAGTAAGGCGTGAGAAGTCACCAAATAGAAAATGACACGATAGAAGAAGTCATCAAGCCGCCGATGGCGGACGACGAGTTCAGCGGCAACAAGCGCCTGCTGCACCGCTGGGAGATGGCTTTGCTCGCGGTGCTGTGCATCGGCTTCACCCTGTTTCACCTCTATGTTCTCAACGTCTACTCGCTCGAACCCTTGCTGTTCCGCGCCATCCACGTGGGCTGGGGCGGCGCGCTCGGATTTATCCTCTACGCGCCGATCAAAAGCGCGGCGAAAACCGGCGTGCCGTGGTACGACTGGGTGTTGGTGCTGGCCTCGATCGCCTGTGCGGTGTACATCGCGATAGAACTCGATGGGTTGTTGTTCCGGGCCGGCGCGCAGTTCACTACCGGCGACGTCATCGTAGGGTTCATCGGCACCATGATGGTGCTGGAGTTCGCGCGGCGTACCTCGGGCCTGGCGCTGCCGATCATCGCCAGCCTGTTCATACTCTACGCCTTTGTCGGCAAGTGGATGCCGGGCGTTCTCGAGCACAAGGGGTTCGCTCCCGACCGCTTCTTCACCTATATCTACAGCGAGTACGGCATTTTTGGGGTGACCACTCAGGTATCGTCGTCGTACATCATCCTGTTCGTCACCTTCGCTGCATTTTTGCAGGTCTCGAAAGTCGGCGATTACATCAATGACTTGTGTAACGCGCTGTTCGGCTGGGCGCGCGGCGGCCCGGCCAAAGCGGCAGTGGCCTCGGGCATCCTGTTCGGTTCGATCTCGGGCTCCGCAGTGGCGAACGTGGTCGCCTCGGGCATGGTGACGATCCCGATGATGCGCAAGGTCGGCTATGACCGTTCGACTGCAGCGGCGATCGAGGCGACTTCATCGACCGGCGGACAGATCACGCCGCCGGTGCTCGGCGCCGGTGCCTTCCTGATGGCCGAGATCACGGGCATCCCGTATACCCAGATTGCGCTGGCCGCGGTGATACCTGCGCTGCTGTTTTACACCGCGTGCTGGATCCATGTCGACCTGCACGCAATCCGGCTCGGCCTGAAGGGCGTGTCGCGCAGCGAACTGCCACCCATAAAACTGATGCTGACGCGGCTGTATTTGTTCTCCCCGTTGATCGTATTCGTCTGGGCGCTGCTGGAGGGGTATTCACCGTTCCGTGCCGGCGGCCTCGGTATCGTCGCGGCGCTGTTTGCAGGCTGGCTGTCGCGCACGTTCAACGATCTCACCAGTGCAGACGGAGTCGAGGACTTGCGGTCGGCACCAACGGTGATGGCTGCATTGCTCGTGCGCTTTGCCGCACTCGCCACGGCCGGATTGTTGCTGGGTGCCGCATTTCATTACGGCGTGCCGGCCATCAAGCCTTTCGGGCAGGTGGCGGTGTGGGCGCTGGTAGCGGTGCTCGTCGTGGTTCCCGCTGTGCTGTTCGGCTGGCGCCGCACCCTGGAAGCTTTAAATCTTGCTGCAAGGGATACCGTGCAACTGGTGGCGGTGTGCGCCTGTGCCGGCATCATCGTCGGCGTCATCGCACTGACCGGTATCGGCGGACGCTTTTCCGAACTGATACTCGGAATCGCCGGGGCGAGCCAGCTCGCCGCGATGTTCTTTGCTGCGCTGGTCGCGCTGATCCTGGGCATGGGCATGCCGACGACCGCCGCCTATGCGATCGCGGCGGCAGTGATTGCGCCGGGGCTGATCAAGATCGGCATCCAGCCGCTGGTCGCGCACATGTTCATCTTCTACTTCGCGGTGATCTCGGCGATCACGCCGCCGGTGGCACTGGCGTCGTTTGCCGCTGCGGGTATGTGCAATGCCGATCCGTGGAAGACCTCGTGGATCGCGCTCAAGATGGGGCTGGCGACCTTCATCATTCCGTTTATGTTCTTTTTCTCGCCCGTGCTGCTGATGCAGGGACCATGGCAGGGGATTCTGCAGGCCTTTGTTTCCGCGGCAATCGGTGTCTGGTTTCTGGCCGGCGCGACCGAAGGCTGGTTCGGAGGGCGGCTGGCGCTGCCGTTGCGGGTCATTCTCTTCGTTGGGGCACTGAGCTTGCTGCATCCGGGCGCGACCAGTGATTTCATCGGCCTCGGGATCGGTATACCGATTTACCTCTGGCAGCGTATGCGTTTGCGCAACGCGAGTCGGACATGACAATGAACTTTCAGCTCAGCGAAGAGCAAAAAATGCTGGTCGACTTGGCCAACCGTCTTGGGCGCGATGAGTTCGCTCGAAAGGCCGCGCGATGGGATCGCGAACACGAATATCCGCATGAGAACGTCGAAGTCATGCGCCGCGCTGGCCTGCTCGGAATGACCATTCCGAAGAAGTTTGGCGGCCCCGAGCGGCCATTGATCGATGTGCTGCTGGCGATCGAGCAAATCGCTAAGTACTGCGGGGTCACCGCACGCATCGTCGTGGAGACTAATATGGGGGCGCTCGGATCAATCATGGCCTATGGCACCGAGGCGCAGCAGCGCGAGATCGCTCGCCGCGTTCTGGAGGATGGCGATAAGCCAGCTATAGGCATGACTGAGCCTAGCGCCGGTACCGATCTGACGGCACTCAAAACCACTGCTGTGGAGCATGACGGCTGCTATGTCGTGAACGGTACCAAGCACTGGATCACTGGCGGCGGCATCTCGAGGACCAATTTGATTTTCGCGCGCATCGTCGATCGCCAGGGGAACGACCAAGGGATCGGCGGCATCCTGGTGGACAAGGGGACGCCAGGATTTTCAGTGGGGCGGGTAGAGGACGCGATGGGCCTGCGAGGAATTCCGGAGGCTGAACTCATCTTCGATAGCTGCGAGGTTCCAGTAGCCAACCTTGTGGTGTGCGATCCAAAGGATGGTTTCAAGAAGCTCATGAACGGCTACAACGCCCAACGCATCGGCGCCTCCTCGGTGGCGCTGGGGATTGCCCAAGGGGCGCATGACTTAGCGGTCGATTATATGTGTCAGCGCGAAACATTCGGAAAAAAACTCAAGGATTTCCAGGGACTGCAGTGGATGATGGCGGAGAGCGAAATGAAGCTCGAAGCAGCCCGGCTGCTTATCTACCGGGCGGCGTGCAACGCGCGTAAGTTAGCGAATAACGTGATGCTTCCAGAGATGAGAGAAGCATCGATTGCCAAGGCATTCACAGCGCACGAGGCCTTTCACGTGGTGAGCGATGCAATGCAGATGTTCGGTGCCTCCGGCTATTCGCGCGACCTACCGCTGGAGCGCATGCTGAGGGATGTGCGCATGTTCCAGATCGGCGGCGGCACCTCCCAGGCCCAAATGAATATGATCGCCCGCAGCATTTTTGCTGGGCGCTAACGCGGCATCACAGGCGCACTGGAAAAGGAGATTACCGATGGGTAAAACCCATTCTGCGCCTGGTCGTTCTGGCGTTGCTGGCGGGCATAGGCGTCTTGGGCGTGTAGTCGCACCACTGCTCCAGCGCGCATTCCCAGCACCTCGGTGTGCGGGCCAGGCATACATAGCGCCCATGCAATATCAGCCAGTGGTGTGCATCGACCAGGTACTCGGCGGGTATGCGTTTGAGCAGTTTCAGTTCAACCTCCAGCGGCGTTTTGCCCGGTGCCAGCCCGGTGCGGTTGCCGATGCGGAAGATGTGGGTGTCCACCGCCATCGTGGCCTCGCCAAAAGCTGAATTCAAAACCACATTCGCCGTTTTGCGGCCCACACCGGGCAGCGCTTCAAGTGCCTCACGCGTGCGCGGCACCTGGCCGCCATGCAGGTCAACCAGCATCTCGCAGGTCTCTAGCAGGTGTTTGGCCTTGCTGTGAAAAAGCCCAATTGTTTTGATGTAACTCTCAACGCCATCCAGCCCCAAGTCAAGCATCTCCTGCGGTGAATTCGCCACTGGAAACAGCTTGCGCGTAGCCTTGTTCACGCTCACGTCTGTCGCCTGTGCCGACAGCAACACGGCGCACAGCAACTCGAACACGCTGGTGTATTCAAGCTCGGTCACCGGCATGGGGTTGGCGGCTTTGAGAATGGCAAAGATGGCGGCGATATCGGTTGTTTTCATCAGGGCACTTCTATAAATTCATTTTTCGGGCGAATTGCTGCGTTGCGCGGTGCTCGAAATTCTCACGTACCTGAAGTACGTTCCGGTTCCTGCGCGACACGCGCCTTGCACTTCATCCCGAAAATCTGAATTTCTAGAAGTGCCCATCAATCAAATCTCATTCATGAACTTTTCAGCCTGCGCCATCATGCCCTTGCGTATCGGGTTAAAGACCTTTTGCGGAAAACCTTTGGGCAACTGCGCAGCCACACGCTCCAGCGCATCGTGCGTTTGCAGCACCAGCCCCACCATCTCATCGAACGCGCCGGGTACGCCGCTTTGCAGCGCCAGAGCTTGAAAATGTCGGGCATGAATCTCAATCAGGTAGTAGTGCGTATTTTTACCTTTCAAAGCCATCGCCAGCTTCGCGCGGCGCGGGCTGACCTGGTTAGCCCCATTGCCGATGATGGGCCAGAGTGACAGCACGTCGTACAGCGGCGTCATGTGAAAGCCACCGCCGCGTTCTAAAAAGATCGAGAAGTTTTTGGCATGGCCGTCGGTTGCAGCCATGAGCCAGAAGGCCAGTTGGGTTTTGATGAAGGTTAGTTTGTCTGCGTCGGCGTTTGTACTGGTACCGAGCTGGCGCAAGATAGCCCGAATGCCAGGGCCGCCCTCTGACTCGTACTTTTTTTCGCCGGACACTCCGAGCGCCTGACAAAAGTCTTCTTGGGGCAACCTGGCTAGCCACGGCGGTTTGCCCGGCGGTAGTTGCAGTACGCGGTCAAACCGTTTGACGACGAGCACTTTACGCATACCGAAAGTGGTGACCTCGCACTGCGCCACTGGCAAGCCCAGTGCGCCAAGAATTTGTGCGCACAACCATTCGTTTTCTACCGAGCTGCTCATGTCTGCCCGCATATTGCCAATCCGGCCGAGCGGTAGCTTGAAGATATGTGTGGTGGGGGTTGCGCCCACAGGCTTCATCCATTGCTTGTCATGCCAGAGCAGGGCGGTTTTTTCTTGCGCACCTGCAATTGAAATTCGAAAATCATCTGGCTCCAATTGGCCCATAGCGCCTACGCTTGTGCCCGTCACTGCACTGTTGATGGCGTTCTCTACGCCTACCTCGTCTAACGCTACGCCATCAATACGGTCAAAACCTTCTGGTTTTAATCCTTTCGGCAAAAGCTGCACCGCGCCCACGCAGTCACGACCAATAGCCTCAAGCAGGGGAAATGTGTCGGTACTGCCGGTTCTAAATTTGTCCCGCAGCCTGCGCCTGATGGCATCGTTATCCGGCAACAAGTTATCAAAAAAATCTTTCACAACCGCACCACGATGCGCAACATTTGAAGGCGTGAAGGGTAGCGAGAGTGATAGCTGGCGAGAGGCGGTTGATGTGAGCCAATTTTCAGCATACTGAAACCGATGCTCTCCATCAACAGTTGACCACATTCCTACGATTTTTCCGTTAGTCCATACCCCCAGTGTTTTGTCTTGTGGGGCGGTGCGGGTACGACGAAAGCTCACCATGTCTCGCCGCCAAATTTTGTAGCTGGTTCTGCTACTTTGTGATGAGTAGGCTCTTCAATGACCAGCCGGTAGCCCATTGCTGTGACCATGCGTGCAATCTGGTCATATGAAGTGACTTCTGGCGCAGCCTCAATGCGTGCGATGCGTTTTTGAGTGACACCAAGCCGCTGGCCTAGCTGGGCTTGCGTTAACCCGCTTGCCTGGCGCAGCGTTCGCAAGATAGTGCGCAGTTGTTGGGGGGTATCAACCGGATACATGTAGTACGCCTTTAAAGTAGTTAAGTTAATATACTCCTTTAAAGTAGTTAAGTCAATATACGCCTTTAAAGTAGTTTTAATAAAGAAAAATTCTGACCAAGGATTCAGCCCAAGTATTCGGAAGGCTGGCACAGCAACTTTTAGTTTTGGCGACAATAGTGCATAGCTTGAAAGATTTTCCATGCCCCTGCAATTTGCCGACCGCCTTAAAAACTGCGAGACCTCCGCCATTCGCGAACTCTTCAAACTGCTGGGCAAGCCCGGCATCGTCAGCTTTGCGGGTGGCTTTCCTGACCCTGCCATGTTTGATGTCGAAGGCATCCGTGAGGCATCTGCCAAAGCGCTGGCAGACGAGGCCGGCGCTGCGCTGCAATATGGAGCAACTGAAGGCTACGGCCCGCTGCGCGAAGAGTTGGCAAAGTTCATGGCCAGCAAGGGCGTAGCGGTTGCACCTGAAGGCCTGATCGTCACCACCGGTAGCCAGCAGGCGCTTGATCTGCTTGGCAAAACCATGATTTCGCCGGGTGACAAAGTGATTGTTGAAGGGCCCACCTTTCTGGCCACCATCCAGTGCTTTCGGCTGTATGGCGCTGA
>JBCKNC010000036.1:0-23457 GCA_038902915.1 Polaromonas sp. | reverse complement strand
CAGCGCCCCATCCCCGAGGCGCTGTGGCAGCAAACGCTGGCAAGCTACCCGTTTCTGGCCCGCCTTTCAGAGCCAGATCAACTGCAACTCAAACGCTTGAGCAGCCAGTTTTTAGCCAGTAAAGAATTCAGCGGCGCACACCAGCTTGTGGTGACAGACAGCATGGCACTGGCGATTGCAGCACAAGCCTGCCTGCCCGTGCTGCACCTGGGCATCGGCTATTACGACGAGTTCAAGGGCATCGTGCTACACCCCGGCCCGATGCTGGCACGCCGCGAAACGCGCGATGCAGCAGGCGTGGTGCACGGCTACAGCGAAGAGCTGGCAGGCGAGGCGATGGAAGGTGGCCCCGTGACTTTGAGCTGGCAGGACGTGGCCGCGTCAGGCGAGTCAGCCGATTCAATTGCAAGAGGCTACAACGTCGTCATCCATGAGTTTGTCCACAAGCTAGACATGCACAGCTCGGCAGGCGGCAGCGCCAACGGCTGCCCGCCCCTGCCCTCACGCGCCGCCAAAGCGCAATGGCAAGCCAGCATGCAAGAGGCCTATGCAGCGTTTAAAGAAAAGCTCGCCATGGCCGAGCGCTTTGGCGGTGAGCCGCCCTGGTTAGACGCCTACGGCGCGACATCACCCGCAGAGTTTTTTGCAGTTGCGTCAGAAGCCTACTTTGTCAACCGCGAGCGGTTCACACAGGACTTTGCCGCCCTGACCGTGCTGTTTGACCAATTTTTCAAGGTTAATGGGCCGCTTGCCCAATAAATACGGGCGCTTACAGCTATCTATTTGATATCGACTCACAAATCGTAGCGTCCCGCCGGTACAGCAGCCGCTGTCCACTTCGCCGAATCTCACGCGCCTCTACGTCTTTGCGCGAATCGCTGGCAACTGTTCAATCAAGCTGGGCAACGCGGTCTGGATGGTGTCCCAGACGGTCTCCAGGTTGATTTCGAAGTAGCCATGCGCGATACGGTTACGCATGCCCTTCATGCTGCGCCAAGGCACCTGCGGATGTTGGTCCGCAAATACTTCATCGTCCTTGAGCAATTTGGTTGCCTCTTCGCCGACGAGGATAAGGTTGAGGATCACCGCCTGCTGTGTCCGTTTATCCTGCAAGAAATCCTCCTTCGACATGCCCTCCACGTAGGCGCAAGCTTGAAGGGCTGCCTCCAGCATGTGGTCCAGATAATCGGGGACCCGGTCGATGCTCATATCGGTCGGGCCTCTGCCAGCACCTGCCCCCTGAATTTGGCCGGCAAGTCGCCCGGCGTGAGCAAATCGACGGGCACACCCAGCAACACTTCCAGTTCCACCTGAAGTCCACCGAGATCAAACAGGGTCGTGCCAGGTAGTGGGTCAACCAGCAAGTCAATATCGCTACCCTCGGCATCATTGCCATGCACCACCGAACCAAACACACGCGGGTTGGTCGTGCCGAAGCGGGCTGTGGCCGCCAGCACTGCATTTCGCTTGAGTTTCAGTGATACAGAAGGTCGCATGGTGTTCGTCTCGTGATTTCTTCCGATGTTAGCTGAACAGGCTGCGCTATCCGGTTTTTCTCAGGCATTCCCACTACCCGTCCGCGCCAGGTTCAAGGCCAACAGGCGCTTGAGAATTTCTTCGTCAAGCATGTCGGCCGAGTAGTCCGTCCAGCCATACGCAGCCGCCACGGCGCTATCCAGCTCCTTGTGCGCGGCGTCCAACTAGGCCGGACGAACGTTGTAGAGCTTGGTCAGCGTGCGCTCGGCCAGGTCTTTTTCAAAACCGTCCTTCGGCAGGATACGGTCGGGGTAGGGGCTGGTGGTCATGCCGAGGGGAATGACTTCGGGTACGACTTGCGTCCACTCGGGTGGGTTGAGCCAGGCTTCGCGCAGGTCGTTGAGGCGTTTGGCGGCGCGGGCTATTTTTTCGGCGACCGTTCGCATTGAGCTTGTCGAAATGTCTGCTGGTATGAGCGCACCGCCTGCAATGGTTTCGGTTTTTTGATGGGCGGTATCAGCGGGCGTTAGGTCTTTGGGGAAGGGGAAGGTTTCGAAGCAGGTGGTGGGGGTGTAGCGTGGTCTGTCTTCAAGCGAGCTGCCCATTCGCAAAGACCATAGTTCGTGGAAGCGGCTGTGGAAGATGCCGAAGGTGGAGTCGTCGGCGCGGGTAATGGCAATGACTGTCTGATGAGGCCAGACACCTCGTGGAAGCCACACAAAAACCCGATGCTTTGCGACTTGCGAGGTAGCCAAGTAACGCTTGACGTCAACGGAGGCTTCCCGAAAGTCTGCTCCAGAACGTCCGTGCAACCACCATTTATTTTTGCGGGAAGGATCGCGGCTAAGTTCACGGAAAGACTTGACGTGCAATGAAACATGTTCAAAAGGCTTTTCAAATAGGCTGGCATCGGCTTCAGAACGCGCCGCGAAGTCAACAACCCACAAGCCGCGACTCCGCGACGTAATGTCTCTTCCATTGCTGATGGGTTTGATGACATCAGCGTTGCTGCGGCCATGAGGGTTTGGTTGGCGAAGCCAAGTGGTTGCAACTTGATAACTTATTTCGAAGTCACCGACCAAAACTGGTCCTTGGAATGAAGCGCTTGTGTTGGTTGATAAGACCCTCGCTAAAGTCACATCGCTTTGACTGTTCGTTTCTCTCGCGGAGAGGTCGGTTCCAATCAAATCGACCACTTCACCGTTCAAACGAAGTGCCGTATCGGCATGTCCAAAAGCAATTAGAGAAACGCGAACTGCCGCTCCCTCGTTAACCCAACCTTCATCGCTCCAAGCTTCGTAAATATGGGTTGTATTGGCAATCGCATCAAGCACTATTCTGCTCTTGCCGCCCCTTATTGAGTTGGTCGCCACTAGCCCCGCCGCACCCAGCCCATTGGTCTCAATGGCATCCCGAGCTTTTTCAAACCAATAAGTAACCAAGTCAGCACCGCCCGGCACACGCCCTGCATACACCTTGCGAAGAGCTTCGGTGTAGTTGTCACCGAGTTCGGAACGCATTTTTTTATCACCCAAAAATGGCGGGTTGCCGATGACAATGCTTGATGGTGGCCAGCTTGCTTCTATGGCCCGCAATTTGGGAGCGGGCAAATCCGCGCCAGAACCAGCGCTCGCTCCGGTAGTCCGCAAATTGGGGTCTGAGCCTGCGCCCTTTGGGCTTGGATCCGACCCCAAATTGCTATCGCCGCTATCGGATTTGCCAGCCGTCAAATTGCTACGCTCGCTCTCTGCTTTCAGAGGTGCGGGTGGGGCGGACACCGGCGGCGATTTCAAAAAGCGAAGCGTATGAGCCGCCGGTGTCTGCCCCGCCCACGCCTCTGAATCCCCGCCATCGTTAACAAACGAGATCAACGCATCACGGCATTCAATGTTGTCCAGCGGCTCCAGCACCGGGTTGGTTTTGAATTCATAGCCGTGCTGCAAACGCCACTGCAACTCGCCAATCCATACGGTCACAGACCACCAGAATCGGCGGGTTACTCAGCGCCAGGCTGTAGCTGAGCAACTGCTTGAGCGCGGTGTCGAGATTTTTGCCGGGGGCTTTGTTCTCCCACGCAAACGCGCCCTGCTTGAAGACATCGGCATAGCCGGTGCGCCCGCCAATGAGTGCACTTTTTTCTTCAAATTTGTAGCCCGCTTCACTACCCGGCTTGGGCACGCCCAGCACGTCACACAGATCAATGAAATGGCTTTGCGCGCCCTGCTCTTCATTGAGGTGAAAGGCTGGACCGCCGGGGCCCCATTTCTGGATGAAGTCTTGGGAAGTCATGGCTGGTGGGTGGTGGGTTTAGTAGCCATGCAGGGCAAAGTCAATGGCGCTGAACACTGCCCCGGCTTCTGCGCGCAAGCTGGCGACGGGGCGGCGCAGATCCTGCGCCGGATACGAAACAATGCTGAGCGTGTCAAAGACCAGAGTCTCGCCTTGAATCTGGAACTGGGGATAAAGCCGGTTATCCGTTGCGTCCAGCTTTTTCCGAAGGAGGGGAACCGTCAGTCGCAGCTCAGACCCGCTGACCCAGGAGCTTTACACGTCCACCACGTAGGGCGTGAGGTCGCGCCACTCCTCCACCGGGTGGCGGTACACGTCAAACTGCGCCATGGGTCTGGGTTGTCTGCTTTTTGCGCCATTCGTACATGCGCCAACCCATGCTGCCTACCGCTTCGTAGTGCCGGTTCATGCTGTCGATGACGTGCTGATTTTCGGTTTCCCACTGCCGGGCCAGCCGTTCGGTCTCTTGCGGGCTGCGCTCCAGCGCTGCCTTGCGACGCGCCAGCCGCTCGGGCGTGAGCCAGCCGTCGCCGACGCGGTAGGGAGGGGCTTCTTCCTGTACGCGGTGGCCTGCGGTTGCGTCTGTCGATGCTTCGGCCTGCATGGTGGGGATGGCCTTCATGGGCACAAGTTCAACCCGGCCGTCGGGGTAAAACACCACATCAAACAACTGGCCTGCGTATTTTTTGCCCAGCGATATCTGGCCGCTGGTGCCTACTTTTTTGAGCATGGACATCTCCTTGAATATCTTCATGCAATCATGCGGCATGAAAATTTACATGTCAAGTCGGGCTTAAACCTCAAGCGTAATAAAACACCGCAACACAGTGGCAAACGGTGCCCAGCGCCACAAACAGGTGCCAGACAAAATGCCCGTAGCGCAAGCGTGAATCGGTCGCAAAAAACGCCACGCCTACGGTATACGAGAGCCCGCCGGCTACCAGCCAGAACAAGCCCCACGCGGGGATGAGCTGCCACATCGGCTTGATGGCAATCACGGCCAGCCAGCCCATGCCCAGATACAACACGGTTGACAGGCGCGGGTAGCGAATGCCGACCAGTGTCTTAGATGCGATACCGCCCAGTGCCATGGCCCAGACCAGGCCAAAAAGCGTCCAGCCCCAGGGGCCGCGCAGCACGCCGAGGGTGAACGGGGTGTAGGTACCCGCGATCAATAGATAAATGGCGCTGTGATCAAGGATTTGAAAAACTTTTTTGACGCGCGTATTTGTGATGGCGTGGTACAGCGCGGAACTGCCATACAGCAGCGCCATGCTGACCGCGAAGACGATGGCCCCCAGCACATTGAGCCAATCACCATGCCGCACCGCACCGACGACCAAAAATGGTGTGGCCACCAACACCGCAAGCAGGGCGACACCGTGGCTGATGCTATTGGCGATTTCCTCACCAAGAGATTGATTCCGCTCTGACACTGCTTACGATGGAAGGCTTGCAGTCGCGGACTTGGCACTCATCGTTTCAGCCTCATCGTTTGAGTAAAACCTTCAGCGCGTTTTGCACACGGCGGGCGTTGCTGCCTTCAAAGTCACCGGCCAATACCTTGGCGGTGTCTTCACCCCAGGTTTCAATCGGCGCTGGCGCATTGCGCTTGGTCAGCAGTTGCAACTGCAACATGCGGCGCGCGCTGATGTGCTCTGCGGGGGTTGGCAATTCGGCAGCCATCTCCAGGCGCAGCAGTGATTCAGATGCGTCTTTTCCCGATGCAGTGCTGACGGCTTTTGCCCAGCTACCGTGCACGGCTGGCGTGATGGCTTTGCCCAGGTCTTGCACGCTGGGTAGTTGCGCCGGGTCGCGCTTTTCCCATGCGGTGAGCAGGTTGGTGAGCACCTCGCCGTGGGCTTGCATGGCGAGTTTTTTAAGGGCCATGTTGGCGGCTTCAAAGGCTTCGCGCTGGGCGCGGAAGGCGGCATCGCCAAGGCGCGGGCCACGCTCTTCAAACGCTGGTCGGTCACCGCCACGCGAACCACGATCTTCACGCGGGGCACGCTCCTCACCATCACCACGGTACGGCTCAAACTTGTTGTCGGTGCTCTGACGCGGGCCACCTGGCTTGCTGCCGGGGCCACCACTGCGTGAATCTTTGCGGTCACCAAACTTGCCGCCACGGCTGTCACGGGGAGCTTCAGCTTTACGCGCACCGGGCCGGTCATCGCCACGCATGGCGACTATGGGTTTTGCTGGGGCCTTCTTCGGTGCAGGTACAGGTGCGGGTACGACTACTGCGACTGTTTCGGCAGGTGCCGACTCTGCGGGAGCAGTTGCGCTCTCGCCTGCTTCTGCAAACTCTGCCTCAGCAACCTGCTCGGCCTCACCAAGCGTTTGTGTTGCCGACACTTCTGTTGCGGGATCTTGCTCTGCTATGGTTTCAGTAGCTGCTTGCGCCGATTCTGATGGGGTTACAGGCTCTATTTGCTCTATTTGCTTTTTTGGCTCTTCAACAGCAGCTACAGGTGCAGTAACTGGTGCAGCAACAACTGGCGCAGACACGGGTACCTGCCCACGCACGATGGCTTCAAGCGCTTTGGCAGCAGCATGAATTTTCGCCACATCACCACTGGCCGTCGCAGCTGCAACGGCTTTGGATGCATCGACCACCATGCGATCAAACTCGCCCAGTGCTGTGGCGGCTTTTTCGCGCTCTGCTGTCTTGCGCTGGAAGGCATCGTCAATCGGTTTGCGGAAAGCGTCCCACATTTTTTGCTCTTGCTTGCGCTCGATGGGTACGCCCTGCGCCTCATGCTGCCAGCGCTGCTGCAGCGACTTGACGGCATCAATGTGCAGCACCGCCTCAGCGCCCAGCACCTGGGCTTCTTCAATCATGGCCTTGCGGCGTGCCAGGCTGTCGGCGCGTGCGGTTTTAAGCGGCGTGTCGGCAGTGTCCATCGCGCCCTTCCACTGCGGCTGGATTTCGGCAAAGGCTTTTTCACTCAGGTGCCCGGCCTCGCGCCATTTATCTACAAAACCATTCAGGCTGCGGATCTGCGCTTTCCAATCAGTGTTGGTCTTGTTGACATCAGCCCAGGCCTGCACTTCGTCAATCAGCAGTTTGCGCTCGGCCTTGGTGGCTTCGGTTTGCTCTTTGACGGTCTCTAACCACGCTTCAACAACCTTGTGGGCTTCGTTGCAGGCATCGTCAAAACGCTTCCACAGCGCGTGGTTGGGCGTGCCGCCCTGGTCGGATGTTTTCCATTGGTCACGCATCACGCGCAGGGTGTCTTGCTGCTTGCGGCCACCGAGTGGCTTGGTAACCAGGCCTCCAGCCTTGACGACCAGCTCTTCGCGGATCTGGTCAGCACGCCAGCGCTGCCAGCCTTCAAGTTCGCCTGCGGCCGTGAGTGCGGCGTGGGCAGCAGCTTCCAGCTTGCCGTCGATGTTGCGAATGTTTTCTTTCAGGGCCTGACGCAAATCGGCGGCAACTTTGGGCGTAGCCTTGCCATGGCCTTCGCTCACTTCGTGCTCCAGTTTGGCAAGCACGGCCTGCACGATGGCGCTTGATTTTTCGCGCATGTCTTTGAGCACGGCGGGGTCAATTTTTGCTTTTGGTGGGCGCGCACCATCAACAGATACCACGGCTGCCTGGCCACGCGCGGCGCGCAGCTCGTCAGCCCACACGGGCACGGCAGGCAAAGGCGCGGCGCTGTCATCAAAGGCTTTAACGGCAACTGCAATCGCGCCCTGAAAGGCTTCCAAAACGGCGAGCAACTGGCCGCGTGATGCGTCCAGCAGTGGCGGAAATTTGGCATCAACGCTGGCCCAATTTGCGTCAAGCGCAATGTCATTTGCCTGCGATTGCCAATGGGCTACGTCGGCCTGCAATGCTTCGAGTGCCGTTTTTGCGTCAACCCACGGCTTGATGGACAGCACCTCGATGCGCTGCGCAATCAGCACGGCGGCTTCGCGCTGCACCTGGGTGCGGTGCTGTAGGTCTTCAATGGTTTTAACACGCTCGGCCAGTTGCACTTTGAGGCTAGCCAATGGTTCTTTCGACAGCGGCGCACCCGCTTTGGCGGCATCGCGTTGCCAGGCCAGTGCGTCCGCCAGATTGAGTTTGCCGGTTGCCAGCAGGCCTTGCGCTTTGGCGGCCCACTCGGCAGCAACAACTTCTTGCCCCTTGCTGCGCTTGACTTCATCCAGCTTTTCTTTAAGCGGCTTGGCAGCGCCCTTGTCGCGGTTGGCGAGGTTTTTGTACACCTCGGCCATCTGCTCGGCGCTTGGCTCGGTGGTCAGCCACTGGCGAATGCGCGCTGCACGCTCGCCCGATGTAGGGGCTGAAAATGCGCCGCCCGTCAGGCCGTCAAGGGGATGAACCTCTACTGCTTTGGCAGATGGCTTAACAACTGGCTTTACGGCGACTGGAGCAGCGGGTTTGGATGAATTGAACATGGAGGAAAAATCAGAATGAAAAGTACGCAAAAAAGTGCTCAAGGAAAATACGCAAGATAAGCGTAAGCGAGTAAATGAGCGATTAAAAAATAACCCGACAAGCCTTATATTTTCGCCTATTTAAGGGCGCTTCTAGAAATTCAGATTTTCGGTGGGATGAAGTGCAAGGCGCGTGTCGCATCGCCCTTTGGGCTCATGCGAGGGTCGCGGAGCAACCGCAATGTACTTCAGGTACATGAGGATTGCGAGCACCGCGCAACGCGGCAATTCGCCCGAAAAATGAATTTATAGAAGTGCCCTTCATTGCGATGCAGAGCATCGCACCCACAGGGCGTGCCAATGGCACGATGAATTTGGACTCTGACCCCAAAAACCCCTGAGCGGCAAACGTCAAGCCCAAAAAAGAACCCCGGCCAGCTTGACTGTCCGGGGTTGGCGGCGAGCGTTTAAACCCATGCCGTCGGGTTTCGCAAAGAAGAGATGAATCGTCTTCAGTGCGGTGAAAGCAAATGATTGCCTTCAAGTTTTCCAAGGCTGTTATACCTCGGTAGATGCTCGAAATGAATCAAGCCATTGCAGGTTAAGCCCGGGGCGACTGGCCTGCAAGACAAACTTTTCAATCACAGGGATGGATGTGATTGCCGCTGACTTGGAGTTATTCGGGTCAGAGCCCAAATTCGACTAGCCTACGGCTGGGTTTTTGGGGTCAGAGCCCAATTTCACTGCGGCGCTTTGCGCCGTACCCGCAGGGCGAGCCGAAGGCTCGGTGAATTTGGTGTCTGACCCCAATAACCCATGCACCGCAGCGAAATTGGTGTCTGACCCCAATAACTCCGTAGGGTGGGCACTGCCCACGCTGGCTTCATGAATCGGGCCAAGTCGGGGATTGCGTGGGCGGTGCCCACCCTACAGGGAACTGAGTAGTTACGAAAATTCACTGAAAAATTGAACTTTTATGATATAAATGAATATAACAATATGATTTGTTATTATTGACAGGTTATTAAAGAGGCTAATAAAATCCAGCCAGTCCCAAAAATATTGGGGACAACCCGAATACGCCGCCGAACCTGAAGCCAGATCGGTGAAGTCAAAACGGGGTCAACACCGACAAGCCCTGTGGGTTATTGGGGTCAGACGCCAATTTCATTGCGATGCAGAGCATCGCACCCACAGGGCGTGCCAAGGGCACCGATGAATTTGGACTCTGACCCCAATAACCCATTTGGGAATGGATGGCGACCGAATCAAAGCCTGCCAGGCTCCCGACGCAAGAAGGGCCCTGACATGCGCCAGAGAAGGAGTGCTATGACAGCGCAATTAAATATCAATTTCAATACAGCCAAAGCGGCTGTAGAGACCAAAGCCGCCAGGAAATCGCATCTCGGCAAAGTCAAGGTACACCTTGAGAACATGCGGGCAAGCGCGGTCAACATCGCCGACGACATTGCGCAGGGCTTTTTTGAAATCACCCACAACGGCTTTGCCCTGCTCGGCTTGGCTGTGGTGTTTGGCGTTATCACCCTGACCGCCCGCCCCGATTTGCGTGACGCAGGCGAAACCCGGCTGATGACTTGGCTACAGGAGCGGCGTGATGCTTCTATTGGTTTTACCGAAATTAACGCAATTGACCGCGCCACCGCATCCAACCCCCAAGATCTGCCCAAAGCACAGGCGGCTGTTGCCTACTGGTTAAGCCGCAAGTACGGTGTGGCCCCGGAGCCATTGAGCGTGCTGGTATCCAGCGCATTTGAAATCGGCCAACAAGCCAAACTGGATCCAACACTTATCCTGGCCATCATGGCCATAGAGTCAGGCTTTAACCCGTTTGCGCAAAGCCCGGTCGGTGCCCAGGGCCTGATGCAGGTCATGACCAAGATACACCACGAAAAGTACGCCAACTTCGGCGGCAAATTCGCGGCTTTTGACCCGGTCACGAATTTGCGCGTGGGCGTGAAGGTGCTACAGGAATGCATCAGCCGCGCAGGCTCGATTGAAGGTGGCCTCAAGTTTTATGTAGGCGCTGGTAATAAGGAAGATGACGGCGGTTATGCCAGCAAGGTCATGGCAGAACACGCCCGGCTGCTGGCCGTAGCCAGTGGCAAGGGGTTGTCGCCGTTTCATGCCAGCCCCGCGCCAATGCGCTCAGTGCCGGTCAAGGCCGAGCCTGGCGAAGCCCATAACGCCAATGAAAGCGTCAACGGTAGCGACAAAGTGGCGGCTCTGGCTACGTCCTGAAATCCACAGCCGGGCAGCGCCCACATGACCATCAACAAAAACGCCATCCCCAACGACCCGGGAAAACCAATGCTCACCAGCGGCGTGCGCATCGGCATCCCGGCCATGACGACGCGCGGTTTCAAGGAAGAAGAAGCCCGCGCCACCGCCAACATCGATGCCGTGCGCGCCAAGGTACATGCCCTGACCAGCCGCTTCCCGGTGTATGGTTAATTGCGGGACAGACCGCAGTTACGTAAAGCGAACAAGCTCTGTCCTCAACTGATCAAGTATGAAGTGCCCTTTCTGCGCTAATCTCGAAACGCAGGTCGTCGAAACCCGTATCTCGGAAGACGCAGACTTCATACGCCGCCGCCGCCAGTGCGGCGCGTGTGAAAAACGCTTTACCACCTACGAACGACCCGACATCAACTTCCCCGCCATCGTCAAAAAAGACGGCCGCCGCATCGAGTACAAGCGCAGCAAGATCCTCGACTCCATGAGCCTCGCGCTGCGCAAGCGCCCTGTCAGCACCGAGCAGGTGGACTCCGCCATTGAGCGTATCGAGGAAAAGCTGCTTAACCTGGGGCTCCGCGAGGTGCCCTCCGCCCGGCTGGGCGAACTCGTCATGCGCGAGCTGAAAAAGCTCGACAAGGTCGCCTATGTACGCTTTGCCAGCGTATACCGGAGTTTTGAGGATATTGACGAGTTCAAGACGCTGGTGGATGAGGTGAGGCGCTAACCGCTGGCAACAGGGCAGCTATTGACCATCGTACGGACGGTGCGGGGCCGACCTGTGCTGCTGATCACAATCTGCCGCGCATCGACACGGGTAACGGACTCCATGCAGACCGTGAGGGTACCAGCCTGGAATGCGCCCGACGGGTATTGGGTGGAGCCCATCGGGGTAAACGACACATAGCTGGCCACTGGGTCATTGCCTTTAAACCGCATGGATTGCGGCAAGGCCTGCTGGCGCGACAAAATGGCCTCGCCCGCGTCCAAAGAAGCATTGTTGTTGGAATCGTGAAACACAATCCAGCCCTGCTCCCAACCCCCCGCGGTGATGCAAGCGTCACCGCTGACGGACTTGCACACCACAACACGAGAATTGCGCCTGATGGCCTCGCTGCGTGCAAGGAGCAAGCTGGAAAACAACGAGTTGACAGCCGTGGTCAAGCGCATGGAATTGATCATGCCCGCCAAGACTGGCACTGCCAGCGACTGGAGTATCGCCACCAGGGTCACCACCACCAGCAACTCGATCAGTGTGAAGCCGGCACACCCAGACTGAGTACGCATGCGCATCTCCTCCCCTTGAGTTTAGGCCGATCTTACGCCAGCCTCAGGGGAAAGACACTCTCTCAATCCCCCAATTAGGGGAGAACCACCGATCAATGAAAGGGATTGGTGAAAGGCCCTTGAAAAGCCTCAACTCAACTTGGCTGCGGCTATTTCTTGTACCAGTAGCTGCGCCGCGGGTTTGTAGGTACTTTTTGGGTCAACGTGCACGCCTCCAGTGCGGAATTGCAGGGGGGTGAGGCACCACCACCAGCAGCACTACCACCACCACCACAACCGATGCAAAACTCCTTCTTCACAGAGTTCCCGCCAGGCAGCAAAATGGTCACAATGCCAGACGTTGGCGAGGGCGGCAAGCCGCCGCCGTCATAGACCGTGGAACTGGAAGTGCCCTTGAAAGGATCGAGCGCGTAGCCCTTGGCTTCTCCCAGATTCGAGGCACACGAATTGACGCTCGGCGGCGTCGGTTTATTGGTGCCGAAGAAAGTTGTTCCGCGCAGCGTGGTGGACGCATTCACCACCTTCTCGCCCGGTGCAAAAGTGATATAGAAGCCACTCGGCATCATCACGGGTGCATTGGATAAATCTGCGTCCGTAATGGCCGTGATCCCCGAGGCATCCTTTCCGGTTTTGCTGTCCTTGAGCGCATAAAACCGATTTCGATTCGTCTCTCTACCCTGCAGCGGATGCTCACGGTCGCCCGAGCCCAGTAGCACCACATCGTAGGAGCCGGTCACGCCGGTCGCTCCGACAGGCACCACATTGGGCGGGAAGAAGAACTTACGCGGTGTCGTGCCGATCGAGCAGCTACCAGAAGGACAGCCCAGCGCGGCGAGTTTGTTGACTTGCCATTTGTCAGGCGTGTCGCCGGCGTTTGGTTCCAGATCGACGCGCCAAACATTACCCCCCAGGTCGGCCGCGTAGAAACGATCGGTCTTGCCATCGTTATCCCGGTCCACAAAACTGATGTCTGCCGGAATGGCCCAGTTCATACCCGACACCGCACAGGCAGCCTGCGTGCTGTTGCCGGTGCAAGCGGTTGTGCCGTCCGCCGTGTAAGCGGCGCTCCAAACCCGTACACCGGTGACCGCGTCCAACACAAAAATCCCGCGCCCCATGGTACCGGCGCTGGGCGGCTCGGCATCCTCTGCCGGATCATAGCCAGCACCAAAAACCAGCACCGGATTGGCATAGCCCTTGACCAGCGTGACCCGGGGGCGGGACCAGGTCTGGCCCAATTCTCCGAAGGCTGAATCGGTTGAATCGGTATAACTTTTCTTCCACAAAACCGTGGGGGCGATGGGGTCTGACACATCCAGGGCATAGATGAATCGGCCACCCCGGCGCATGGTCAGGTAAAGGTAAGCCTTGTCGACCGTGCCATCGGCCTTGAGCTTCTGGTAGAGGCCCGGAGAACCATCGACAAAATAATCCTTCGGCTGGGCATCCACAAGCGCAAGCGGGGTGGATGGGAACTTGAGTTCCGGGCTGTTGACGCGCTGGCGGTTGAGCTTGCCAAAGTGTTCAGGCAGCACCAAACCCCACAGTTCGCCACCCGGCAGAACAGATACACCGCCGCTGCTCAGGGCAGTGGTCTGGTTGCCGTTGATGGCGCGGAACACCCCATCATTGCCACCGTAAAACACCACCACCTTAGGCGCAGCATCCGTGCCAAAGTTAATGGCAACCGGCCGCGAATGCAATACGTCGCCGTGAATCGACGGACGCACCGTCACCAGTGAGCCCGGCCCGAGTTCAGCGTCTTTGATGTTGTCTTCGCCCCTGACCCAATTGATCAGCGAAGTCCGGTCCGTGCTATTGGCAACACCCAGTTGGGCGTCGATGATGTCGAGGTTGGTGGTGGCAAATGCATTGGAACTGTCAGTCAGACTGGCGTTGCTGCAGGTGTCACTGAGGCAATAGGTGTAGAGCCGGCGCGGGGTGGACGGTGTGCTGGCGTAAACGACGCTAAGGTTGCTCAGGCGCAACTGCTGGGCCGCGCCCCCTTTTTCGACCACTTCACCATCCGGTGAATCGAACGCACCACCAGTCCCCCGCACGTCGTTTTTGTAAAAGCCACCGGTCGAATCGGGTGCGGTATTGAGGTCCTTCTTGGTCCAGAAGCTGACCGCACTCGGGGTGATGAAACCGGTGCCGGCGGAACTGATGGCCGGGTTGCCTAAACTGTCGCCCAGTTTGAGCGTCGCCTTGTTGGGGTCGGGATTGGTCGGATCGGGGTACTCCAGAATGAACTGGTATTGCTTGAGGTTGCCGACCCAGCGCGGGTTGGCACTGGCGTCGGGCCGGAACATGCCCAGAAAAATCTGGTTCAGGTAAGTGCCCTGGGCATTCACGCTGACCGGCAGACTGGCCGATGAAAACACGCTGTTGGTGGCCTGAATTTCATTGAGAATTTTCATGAGGGCGGCTGCGATTTCCCCGTAATTCGATGTGGCAAAGTACTTTCCGCCGCCGTGCTTGGCCATGCTGGTCAGGAGGGCTGGGTAGTCTGGTTTGCAGCTTGGCCCCAACAAACCTACCGTGTAGGTGGTGATGCCCTGCTTGTCATCAAGAGTGCCGTAGATATCGGTCTGGTACATGTAGCGCGCCCACTCGTCGGCAAACAAGCCCGACGAATTGGTGTGGCTGGGCATGGTGTAGCTGTCTTTGCAACTAAACGAAGCGGTGCCGTAAGAGCCCGAGGGTATGGTGATGTTGGTCAACTGGGTGGCTGTCACCCCAGGGGCCGATGCCAAGGCGGCACTTGGGCTGTCGCTAGCACCCTCACCTGGGGTGCCCGACGCATTGAATGCATTGCCTATGAAAATAACGAAATTCTTTTGACAACCTGCCGTCGGCTGAACGCCAGCGTAGTCGCGACCGGACAAACCGGTTTGGCCCGCATAGTAGGCCCAGGCCTCTTGCATGGTGGCACCGGTGGCCTCGCCGCTGGCCTTGATGTAGCCATCACCAGCCGCTCCGCCTGCTGTGGTTTTCCAGGTTTTTATCCAGGCCAAAAAATTGGTCTTGGCCGTGCCCGACATCAAGGCCAGTGGCTGCACCAAGCAGCCGCCATTGCCACTATCACAATTGGCATTGTTAATGTCACGAATGTTGCTGCCGTTATAGACCATCAACCCCAGGTTGACCGAGCCGGCGGGCAAGCTGGACACCAGGTTGTAGATGGCGCACTGCTCAATGCCGCCGGCGGTCCCATCCAGAGTTGGTGTGGTACCGTCCACATACTTGCATTTGCCGGCATCGGCCGAAAAATTGGCGGCATTATCCAGTATCAACAGCACGTTGGGCGTCGTCTTATCGTCCTTTTTGCTGTAAATATCGATGGCATCGGCCAACGAAAGGGAAGACACGCCCAGCAAGCCAAGCGCAAGGCAGAGCAAAAACAGTCGAATATTTTTCATGGCATTACCTCTGCAAAGTTACAGACAACTCACGGTTGACGGCACGCGGATGCTGATGCCCTGAACCTGGGTCACTTTCGTCCCAGAAGTGCCATCGGTCACGCCGGCCTCAATGTCCCACTGCTGCGATTTGCAGGCGGAGGGCTTGGTGGTCAGCGTGCCATCGGCCTTGATCGCTTTGTCGCTATCCGCGCTTTCGAAACAGGCCACATCATTCGCATTGGACGTTATTAGTTCAGAGTTCAACACCGGCCTTTCCATGACACACATGTTCATGGCAAGAACCGCCACGGTATAGGTCACATTGCCCATAACAACCGGCACTGACTGCGCCGCAATCAGGGAGAGGTCTTCGGTCACCTTGATCTGCCCGATGACCTGCTCAATGACCTGTTGGGTCGCCGCAGCCGCTTCGGCCTGGGTCTGCATATTGCCCGCAATGCGCAAATTGGTGTTGCCGGACCTCAGGGAGAACACCACCAGCAGCGTCAGCACCACCATCATGATCATGCCCACCAATAGGGTTGCGCCCTGCTGTTTGTGCTTATTCAGGGAAATCATTGATCCCTCCGTGAACTCGGGTTGACGACGCGGATCAGTTGGCTGAACAAACGGCGCTTGTATGGCCGCACGTTGTTGCCATAGGCGTCGGTGGCAGGCGTTACCGTCTGCACTGCGGCCGCGCTGTTGTAGCCCATGGCATAGGTCTTGGGATCAACGTAACCTGGGGATGATTCATTGCTGCGCGCTAGCAAGTGCACTCGCAGCGCCACCAGATTGGCCCAGTCGGCCACAGCGGCGGGCGTGGCCACAAACTGAGCATCAGGCGAGCCGTCGCCAGTGGTGTCTATGCCGTAGTCAATTTGCATGTTTTCGATGCCTTCCACCAACGGCGTCGTGCGCATCGTCGTGGTGCCGGACGATGCGGAAAGCTCCCGCATCTTGAGTGTGGGGATAGGTTTGCCGCCGTCATCGGTGCTGGTGCAGGTGCGTGTGTTAGCCATCACGCTGCACGGACTGACATAGTAGATATGCACCAGGAACCTGCGCAACAATGCTGGTCCGGCAGCAACGGCTGATGTAGCAGAGGTAGCCGGTTTGGCTTGGGTTTCAAGGTCGAATGCCGACGTGCTTGCACCGGTTGCGAGTCTCTTTTCGAACGTAAGGCCAGAAGAACCCACCAGACCCGACTGCAGATAAACCTGTCCACCGGCGGCCGAGGCGGCCGCCGCGATGCTCAAGGTGGCGGGTTCCACGCGACGAACAACCAGAATATCGGTGCCAGCCACGTGATTGTCAACCTCGATGCAGGAGGGTTGTACTGTCGTAGCGTTGGGAAAGTCATAACCCTGCACCGGAAATGCCATGAGGTTTTCAATAACGGTCAAATTGATCGAACAGGGGTCGGTTGATGCGGGCGTTTCGGTGCTGACATTGGAGAACTCACCGTAATACCCGGCCATCTGAACATCCTCGTTCAGCAGTTGCATGGCGTAACGACCGTTTTCGATCTGTCGGCTCGATTTTTCAAGCTCGGCCTGGGTGCTGCTTTGCTGCGCAATCAAGGCCGTCAGGCCGGCAAACAAAATCAATCCGATCGTCATCGAGATCATCCACTCGACCAGCGTCATACCGCGCTGTGCATTGGATCCCTTAACCATGCACTTGCGTGATGCTGTGAAGCAAAAAGGATTTATGGCTGTGTGTCGCATGAGTTTTGGCTTATTGCCGTGTTGATTCGGCTCGTGACTGTTACAGCACGGCGAAGTGCGTCATCCCCGTACAGGCCTTTAGCACAAGGCACATCATTGCTGGGCGCTGCCGTTTTACCATTGCCCTGCCAAACAACACTGACCTGGACATCGTAAATTTTGTTGGTTGACAATGGCGGTATAGGTACATTCGGGCATACCGGTACGATCTCAACGACAGAAAGGCAACCCCGCGCGCCCAGCATGGCGCCGACATTGCTGCCGCCGGACTGCTCCGCGCTGCCTTGCAGCAAGCTGTTCCATTCGGTCATATCGCGCACCGCCTGCTCTTTTTGCTCGGTCGATAGAGGTGGTACCGTCACAGCAGTGCATGTCGGGGTGGCGGTGTACCCCATACCCAAATACGGTGTGCCGTTAGTCCCGGTAGTAATGGCATAGCAGGTGGCGGCCTTGCGGTTGGTGTTGATGCGATTCACCATGTCCTGCAGCACCACCAGCGCCTGCACCCGTTGGTAGGACTCGAACTGGGAGCGCTGACTCTGCACCATCAGGCCGACCAGGCCCAACAGGCCCAGCATCAGGATGACCAGTGTGACGAGCACCTCAATCAGGCTGGAGCCCCGCTGGGTTCGTTGTGGATTGGAGGCGGGCTTCATGAGCAATTTCCCAGCCTGCTCCTGGGCAGACCACTCAGATCAAGTGACACGCAGCGCGCCGAGCTTGCACCGTCACCCGCCACCTGCAAAGAGGTCACGAGCGTCTGCTCCTTGAGCCTGCCGCTGCCCAGATAAACCACCTCGGTTACCGCGCTGCTCATGGTCAGCCCGGGGTAGGCGGACTGCTCACTTAAAGTGACAGCACCGGCTTTGACGGTCCAGCCATCCTTCCAGCCGCCAGCAGCAGCCGTCAGACCAACCTCGCCGTTGCGCTTGATGGCCTCGGAACGTGCAAAGACAAGAGCCATTGAATATTCACCAGCCGCCGCCTTGACACGCTGCCCGGCCACAAAACTCTTGAACGACGGCAAACCGATACCGAGCAATATGGCGGCGAGTGTGACCACCACCATCAGCTCGATCAAGGTAAAACCGCGAGACCTGGATTGCATGGTGGGCACCTCTTACCAGCAACCGGAAGTAGTCGGCGTTTTGGCACCCAAGTGGTTGAGGGTCAAGGTGGCGCACTTGGTGTCATTGACCAACTGCGTGCCAATAGGTGTTCCGGTAATTGTGTAAGTCGGCGTTCCTGCCAATGCGGTGCAATTTCCAACAGCGGTGGGCATCGTACAGGCAACGGTGATTCCATATCTACTTGCCACGTCTGTAGGCACGGTCATGTTCAGGTCCGTCAAAGCGCTAGTACCGCCAGCATACATGCGCGCATCCAGCATGTACTGCTCTTGCTTGTTATTCACTGAAAACATGTAGCTCTGCGCCGCTGAGCGGTTGGCCCGCACAATGTGTTGTGTATAGGAGGGGTAGGCCACAGCAGCCAAAATTCCGATGATGGCCACCGTGATCATCAGCTCGATCAGGGTAAAGCCCCGAGACTTCATACGCTTCATGAGGTTTCCTTTTTCCACTTTTGAAGGGCACTTCTAGAAATTCAGATTTTCAGGATAAAGTGCAAGGCGCGTGTCGCATCGCCCTTTGGGCTCATGCGAGGGTCGCGGAGCAACCGGAATGTACTTAAGGTACATGAGGATTGCGAGCACCGCGCAACGCAGCAATTTGCCTGAAAAATGAATTTATAGAGGTGTCCTGAATTATCAAACCGGGACGTTTCGGCACAAGGGCCGGACCGATATAAGGTTACCCCGTCCGGACAAGTGGTAAAAACGCGGGATGCCCTTGTCGCTTTCAGATCACAAAGCCTTCGCTCTGGCCCAAGAGGAAGCCGCCCGCGCCCTCCTGGTCAGCCACCCGAATCCCCGGGTGGGGTGCGTGCTCACGTCGAGTGACGGCGCGGTCATCGGCCAGGGCCATACCCAGCGTGCCGGTGGCCCGCATGCCGAAATCATGGCCTTGCGTGATGCCGCCGACCACGGCCATGCAGTCGCCGGGGCAACCGCCTACGTCACGCTGGAGCCCTGCTCCCACCACGGCCACACCGGCCCCTGCTGCGACGCCCTGATCGCCGCCGGCATCAGGAAAGTGGTCGCCTCCATTGCCGATCCGAATCCCCGAGTCTCGGGCCAAGGCTTCGCGCGGCTGCGCGCAGCCGGCATTGAAGTTGAAGTCGGCCCCGGCGCCGCCGAATCCCGTGCGCTCAATATCGGGTTTTTCAGCCGCATGATTCGTAAAACGCCCTGGGTGCGGATGAAAATCGCGGCCTCGCTGGATGGCAAAACAGCGTTGATGAACGGCCAGAGCCAGTGGATCACCAGCGAGGCCGCGCGCACTGACGGCCATGCCTGGCGCGCCCGCAGTTGCGCTGTGCTGACCGGCATAGGCACGGTGCTGGAAGACCACCCGCGCCTTGATGTTCGGCTGGTAGCCACACCGCGCCAGCCGCATCTGGTGGTGGTCGATAGCCGACTTGAAACACCGCTCGATGCGCCTCTTTTTATAGCTGGTCGCGCCCGATTTATATACGCCGCAGAGCGAAATGATGCCAAAAAATCAGCTTTGGAAGCGCGCGGGGCAACGGTTATCTACCTGCCGGGCAAAAATGACAAAGGCGAGGCATCAGGCAAGGTTGACCTTGCCGCCATGCTGCGCGACCTCGGCCAGCGCGAGATCAACGAGCTGCACGTTGAGGCCGGCCACAAACTAAACGGTTCCATGATTCGTGAAGGCCTGATTGACGAATTGCTGCTGTACATGGCCCCCAAGCTGCTGGGTACGGCTCAGGGCATGGCTTCATTTGGGCCGCTGCAAAGCCTTAGCGAGGCTACTGAATTGCGGTTTTTATCGACTGAAATGGTGGGCAATGACCTGCGGGTAAGGGCCTGCGTGGTTGGGCGCGACCAGTTTTAGGGCTGTTAAAATAGCGCCATGTTTACCGGAATCATCACCGGCATGGGGCGCATCGTCGCCATCCATAGCCTGGGCAGCTCTTCAGACCATGGCAAGCGACTCACCATCGAAACGCCTGCCGGTTACCTTGATGACGTGGGCCTGGGAGACAGCATTGCGCTCAATGGTGCGTGCATGACAGCGGTGTCGCTGGACCTTGCCACCAACCAGTTCAGCATCGACATATCAGCCGAATCACTGGCCAAAACCAGTGGCCTGGCGCAGCTGGGCATCATCAACCTTGAAAAAGCCCTGCGCGCGCATGATCGTCTCGGTGGTCACATCGTGTCTGGCCATGTGGACGGCATAGGCAGCGTCACACATTTTGCCGAGGTCGGTGAAAGCTGGGAGTTGCGCCTACTGGCCCCCAAAGAGCTGGCCAAATACCTGGCCTACAAAGGTTCCATCACTGTTAACGGCGTGAGCCTGACGGTCAACCGCGCCAAAGACATCGCTTCGGGTTGTGAAGTCAGCATCAATCTGATACCCCACACCGTGCAAAACACCGCGCTCGGCGAGCTAAAACCAGGCTCAACCGTGAACCTTGAAATTGACCTGATCGCACGCTATGTCGAGCGCATGCTCCAGGACGGAAAGAAAAACTGAACCATGACCATTGCCATTTCCCCCGTTGAAGACATCGTTGCCGACATGAAAGCCGGCCGCATCGTCATCCTGATTGACGAAGAAGACCGCGAGAACGAGGGCGACCTGGTGCTGGCTGCCGACCACGTGACGGCAGAGAGCATCAACTTCATGGCGCGTTATGGTCGTGGCCTGATTTGCCTCACACTCACACGCCAGCGCTGCGAGTTGCTGCAACTGCAACCCATGGCCACGCGCAACGGCACCAAGCATTCGACGGCCTTCACAGTATCCATTGAAGCGGCCGAGGGCGTAACGACGGGTATTTCTGCCGCAGACCGCGCCCGCACGGTTGAGGCAGCGGTTGCCAAAAATGCAAAAGTCAGCGACTTGGTGCAACCCGGTCACATCTTCCCCTTGCAGGCGGTTGATGGTGGTGTGCTGATGCGTGCGGGCCACACCGAGGCAGGCTGCGACCTGGCAGGCATGGCCGGTTGCTCGCCTGCCGCCGTGATTTGCGAAATCATGAACGACGACGGCACCATGGCACGCCTGCCCGACCTGCTGCTTTTTGCGGCAGAACACAAGCTCAAGATAGGCACGATTGCCGCCCTGATTGAACACCGCAGCCGCAATGAATCACTGATTGAAAAAATCGGCAGCCGCCTACTGACCACCGCCTTTGGCGAATTCACCGCACACGCCTTCAAGGACAAACCCAGCCAGGGGCTGCACCTGGCGCTGGTGAAGGGCCAATGGGCCGCAGACGACACCGTACCGGCCCGTGTGCATGAGCCACTTTCAGTGCTTGACGCGCTGGAGCTTGGCCGCTCCATGCATTCATGGAACCTCGACCAGAGCCTGAAGCACATTGCCGATGCAGGCAAGGGTGTCGTTGTACTGCTCAATTGCGGCGAAAGCGCTGCGCAATTGCTGGCGCAGTTTGAAGGCACGGCACGCGCAGCCCAAGCCCCCGAGCGTGGCCGCATGGACTTGCGCACCTACGGCATAGGCGCACAAATTTTGCGCGACTGCGGCGTACACAAAATGAAACTCATGGGTAACCCGAGGCGTATGCCCAGCATGATGGGTTACGGCCTGGAAATCGTCGGCTACATCACAAAGAAACAACTTGCGGGACAGACCGCAGCCACACAAAGTGGGCCAGCTCTGTCCCCAACCGTATAAGAGAACTATAAAAGGAGCCCCATGTTTGGTGCAGAAAAAGGATTGGCTGACAGGCTTGATGGCAGAAAACTCGCCATCGGTATCGTGCAGGCACGCTTCAATGAAAGCGTTACCAACGCGCTGGCTGATGCCTGCAGACAAGAGCTTGTGGCGCTGGGCGTTGATGAGAAAAACATCAGTCATGTCAAAGTGCCGGGCGCGCTTGAAGTGGCAAACGCGCTACAGCTGATGGCCGAGACCGATAAATTCGACGCGCTGATTGCGCTGGGCTGCATCATCCGCGGTGAAACCTACCACTTCGAGCTGGTCGCCAATGAGAGCGGCGCAGCCGTTACCCGCATCGCGCTGGACTACCAGTTGCCCATTGCCAACGCCATCCTGACAACAGAAAACATGGCTCAGGCCTTGGCGCGCCAAATAGACAAAGGCGTTGATGCCGCGCGGGTTGCGGTCGAAATGGCCAACCTGCTCAACGAGCTTTCATAAACACCCTAAACGCCATAAACGCCACAGGCAGCACACAAAGAAAACCTATGGCCCAAGCCACCACAAAACCCAAACGCCCACCGCAGACCCGTACCGGTCTGACCGACACGGGGGTTAAAAAAGCGGCTAACAAATCAGCCCGCACCAGGGCCAGAGAGTTCGCCATGCAGGCCTTGTACCAGCACCTGGTGGGGCGCAACGAGGTCGATTCAATTGATGCCTTCACGCGCGACCTGGTGGGCTTTCATAAAGCCGACTCCGCCCATTACGCCGCACTGCTGCATGGTTGTGTCAAGGATGCGGCAGCCCTTGATGCCAGCATCACGCCATCCCTGGACCGACCCATGCTTGAGATTTCCCCGGTTGAACACGCGGTGCTCTGGATAGGCGTTTACGAGTTCAAGAATTGCCAAGATGTACCCTGGCGCGTCGTCATCAATGAATGCATTGAACTGGCCAAGGCATTTGGCGGTACTGACGGCCATAAATACGTCAACGGCGTGCTGAATAAGCTGGCACCGAGTTTTCGTGCTGCTGAAGTCGCCGCCGACAAGGCCCAACACTGAAAATGCCGCCAGATCGTGCCCAACATAAGCTACGCAATTGTTCCCTCTCCCGCAGGGAGAGGGAACAATGAAAGACTTGCTGTGAGAATTGCCCGGCGTGCCCAGCGCATTGAGCCCTTTTATGTGATGGAAGTTGCCAAAGCGGCAGCAGCCATGGCAAAACAAGTCGCGCACAGCGCGCAGCCCATGATTTTCCTGAACATTGGCGAGCCAGACTTCACCGCCCCGCCCCTGGTGGTGCTATCTGCCAGCGCAGCCATCGCGCAAGGCGCAACCCAGTACACACAGGCCACTGGCTTGCCCGAGCTGCGCGAGAAGATCAGCGCCTGGTATGCGTCGCGCTTCAAGGTTGATGTGGCTGCCAGCCGCATCGTCATCACAGCGGGTGCTTCCGCAGCCTTGCAGCTCGCCTGCATGGCATTGATAGAGGCAGGCGACGAGATATTGATGCCCGATCCGAGCTACCCTTGCAACCGGCATTTCGTCAGCGCGGTGGATGGGCAGTCGGTGCTGATACCCACCACGGCAGATGAGCGCTTTCAATTGACCCGTGCAAAAGTCGAGGCCGCTTGGGGCAACAAAACCCGTGGCGTTTTGCTGGCCTCGCCCTCCAACCCGACAGGCACTTCGATCGCGCCCGAAGAGTTACAGCGTATCCATGAATTTGTCCACAGTCGCGGCGGCATCACCTTGATTGACGAGATTTACTTGGGCCTGAGCTACGAAGAGCATTTCGGTCACACCGCCTTAGGGTTGCCCGGTGAGTTGGGTGAAAGCATCATCAGCATCA
>JBCKNC010000035.1:0-23698 GCA_038902915.1 Polaromonas sp. | reverse complement strand
AGAAGTACCCTCTAGGATTGCACCAGCCGCTTGGCCTTGGCGATCGACATCAAAATCCCCACCGCCAACCCCAGCGTGACCATCGCCGTGCCGCCGTAACTGATGAAAGGCAGCGGCACCCCAACCACGGGCAAGATGCCGCTGACCATACCCATATTGACGAAGGCATAGGTGAAAAAAATCATTGTCACGCTACTAGCCAGCAAGCGTGAAAACAGCGTGGATGCTTCCATCGCAATCGTCAGGCCGCGCAGGATCAAAAAGATAAAGCCGCCGATCAGCAGCAGGTTGCCAGCCAGGCCAAACTCTTCAGAGAACGCCGCAAAAATAAAGTCAGTCGTGCGTTCTGGAATAAATTCAAGATGCGTCTGAGTACCGGCCATAAAGCCTTTGCCGAACACGCCGCCAGAGCCAATCGCGATCATGCCCTGAATGATGTGAAAGCCCTTGCCCAGCGGATCGCGCGACGGGTCGAGCAGCGTGCAGATGCGCTGCTGCTGGTAGTCGTGCAGCACCGGCCAGCGCACGCCGTCGGCACACAGCTGCGGCTCAAACCAGACCAGAAAAAACACCGCTACCAGCCCCACAAAAACCGGCGGCACAATCAGCTTCCAGCTCAGTCCGGCAAAAAAAATCACCGCCACACCGGCTGCCAGCACCAGCAGCGAGGTGCCCAGATCGGGCTGCCGCATGATCAGGCCAACCGGCACGATCAGCAGCAAACTAGCGACCAGAAAATCCAGCGGCCGCAACTGGCCTTCACGCTTTTGAAACCACCAGGCCAGCATCAACGGCACGGCAATTTTGAGGATCTCGCTGGGCTGTATCACCACACCCACATTGAGCCAGCGTCGCGCACCTTTTTTGGTGATGCCAAACACGGCAACGGCAATCAACAAAGCCACACCCGCGATGTACAGCGGCACGGCAAAAGCCATCAGGCGCTGCGGCGGAATCTGCGCCACCATGAACATGATGAAGCCGGCAATCAGCATGTTGCGGCCATGGTCGACAAAGCGGCTGCCGTGGTCGTAACCCGACGAATACATGATCAGCAGGCCGGCGCTGGCGAGTAAAAAAACCGCAAAAGCCAGCGGGCCATCGAAACCCGAAAACAGCGGCACGGTGCGCTGGAAAAGCGAGGGTTTGTCAAAAACGGTGGCCATGGGCCTGATTATCTGTCAGCTTGCTGGCCTCACAGTGGGGGCTTGAGGGTGCCCTTGACTACACTGGGTACGCATCATTCCCTCATTATTGAAAAGGCCTCCGTTTTGTTTGTATTGTTTGAAGAAACCGGCAAGCTCCTGGCTGGCCGCATTTTGTCTGTGGCAGACAGCTCACTGCAAGTCGAGCTTGACTCGGGCAAACGCGTCAAGGTCAAGGCTGCTAGCACGCTGCTGAAGTTTGAAAAACCATCGCCGCCAGAGCTGATAGCCGCCGCGCAAAAGCTGAAAGAAGACATCGAGCTTGAACTGGCCTGGGAATTTGCCAGCGAGGAAGAGTTTGGCTTTGCCGAGCTGGCGCGCGACTACTTCAGCGCCGACCCAGCCAAACCGGCCACGCTGGAGCAGCAGGCTGCCGCACTCTTCAGATTGTTTGACGCACCGCATTACTTCAGGCGCGCGGGCAAGGGTCGGTTTAAAAAAGCACCGCTTGAAATACTGCAACAGGCATTGGTCGCGATTGAAAAGAAAAAGCAGGTCGCACTGCAAATCACGGCCTGGGCTGAAGCCTTGGGCAAAGGCGAATGCCCCGTGCCGATTCGCGATCAGCTCTACAAAATCCTCTTCAAGCCCGACAAGAACAGCGCCGAATACAAAGCCGTGGTCGAGGCATCACGTAGCACCCACACCGCGCCGCTTGATCTGCTGCAAAAGTCTGGCGCAATTGCCTCGCCCTACCAGTTTCATTACAAACGCTTTTTGTTTGAGAACTTTCCCAAAGGTACGGGCTTTCCCGCACTGCAAGCGCCATCGCACACCGAAGAACTGCCGCTGGCCGATGTGCGGGCGTTTTCAATCGACGATTCAAGCACCACAGAAATTGACGATGCGTTGTCAGTCACGGGGTTCGGCTCGGGCACTATCACGCTGGGCATTCACATCGCGGCACCCGGCTTGGCCGTGCTGCCCGGCAGCGCGATTGACAAGCTTGGCCGCTCGCGGCTTTCAACCGTATACATGCCGGGCTACAAGCTCACCATGCTGCCCGACGACGTGGTGCAAAGCTACACGCTGCAAGCCGGGCGTAACTGCCCCGCACTGTCGCTGTACATCACACTCGATGAGGCAACGCTGGAGATCAAAGAATCCGTCAGCAAAATTGAACGGGTAGCCATTGCCAGCAACCTGCGCCACGACGTGCTTGACAGCACTTTCACCGAAGCTTTTTTTGCAGCAGCGCAGACTGCACTGCCGCCTGCAAGCATCGAATGGGCAGTCGAGCTGGTGTTTTTGCACCGCTTTGCCAGATACCTCAAAACGCAGCGTGAGGTAGCGCGTGGCAAGCCTGAAAACTTCAACCGCCCTGACTACAACTTCAAGCTCGACAACGCGCCCGGCACTGAGCCGACAGGCACCGAGCGGGTGACCATCTCAACCCGCCAGCGCGGCGCACCGCTGGACTTGATCGTCGCCGAAGCGATGATTCTGGCCAACAGCACCTGGGGCCAGTGGCTTGCCGAGCATAGCGTGCCGGGCATCTACCGCAGCCAGGCCAGCCTGGCACCCGGCGTGAAGGTGCGCATGGGCACCAAGGCCTTGCCACATGCCGGGTTGGGCGTGAAAAGCTATGCGTGGTCTACCTCACCGCTGCGTCGCTACACCGACTTGGTCAACCAGTGGCAAATCATCGCCTGCGTTAAAAATGGCCGCAGCGCCGCGCTGGTTGCGCCCTTCAAATCCAGAGATACCGAATTGTTTGCCATCATCTCGGGCTTTGATGCGGCCTACAGCGCCTACAACGGTTATCAAGCAGGTATTGAGCGTTACTGGACGCTTAAATACCTGCAGCAAAACAACATCACCGAGCTGACCGCCACCGCCTTCAAAGACAACCTGGTGCGGGCTGACGACTTGCCGCTGGTGCTGCCTGCTGCTGGCGCACAAGGCTTGCCGCGTGGCGCAAAAGTGCGCGTGCGGCTGGGCAAGATTGACGAGATCACGCTAGACATATCGGGCACCGTGGTTGAGCGATTGGATGTGGTTGAAGAGATAGCAGAGCTTGACGCCGCTGACGACGCTGAAGACGGTGAGGACGAAGTCAGCGCTGGGCCGATTTCAATCGCCGTGGATGTGAGCGAGCCTGCAGCGGGCGCTGCCGCCTAGCCCCGATAACTAGTGCAGTGTTGCACGCTATCTGGAACATAAAAACGCGTCTTTTGCGCCATGGCGGCGTTGCAAATCCGCGCGATACCTACGGGTATCGCTGTGGTTTGCGCCTTGCCCTGACCCAAAATCCATCGTTTTTATTTGTTCCATCAAGCGTGCAACACTACACTAGCCATCGTGAAATCCTTCAGCACAATGCAAATCGCCTTAGGCGCGTCCGCCCTGGTTCACGCGGCGGTGCTGACGACGCGCTTTGTTGACCCGGAAAGCTTTAACCGCGTGTTTCAGGACACGCCGCTTGAGGTGATTTTGGTCAACGCCAAGTCAAACGAAAAACCTGATGCAGCCAAAGCCATTGCGCAGGTCTCGCTGGCAGGCGGTGGCGAGGCTGTTAAGGGCCGGGCCACCTCGCCGCTGCCGCCATCGGCTTTTACCAATTTTGGGGAGGCCGCAGAAGACGCGCAGCGCAAAACCGAGGCTTTGCAAGAGCAGCAAACCCAGTTGCTGGTGCAAATCAAAAAACAGCTGACCAGCATGCCGCCGCCCGACCCCAAGCTGCCCGCCAATGACCCGGCGCAGGCAGAGCGCGAAGAAAAACGCAGGCAGTTCATCAAAATTTTGGCTGAGATTGAAAAGCGCATCAACGAAGAAAATGCGCGCCCCAAAAAACGCTACATTAGCCCCGCCACACGCGAAGAGGTTTACGCGGTTTACTACGACAGCCTGCGGCGGAAAATTGAAGACAAAGGCACCAGCAACTTCCCTGAACTGGCGGGCCGCAAGCTGTATGGCGAGCTGACCATGATCGTTACCGTCAACTTTGATGGCCGCATACTGGCTACCGAAGTGGTTGAAACATCAGGCAACCTGACGCTGGACCGTCGAGCGCAAAGCATTGTCAGAAGTACCGGGCCGTTTGAAAAATTTACCGAAGGCATGCGCCGCAAGGCCGACCAGCTTGTGGTGGTGTCGCGCTTCAAGTTCAACCGTGATGAAACGCTTGAAACCAAGCTCACGAATCGTTAGTGCAGTGTTGCACGCTATCTGGAACATAAAACCTGCAACACTACACTAGCGGCAGATGAAAGCCACATGAAAGTCATATGAAAGGTCTATTACGCTTTTTAGGTTTGGTGCTGCTCTCAGCCCTGGCCTTGCAACTTTATTTTGTCGGCCGCATTGCCTTGATGGCGGTGCTGAACCCCGAGTCAACCGCCTTCCAGCGCTCTGAAGTCTTGCGCGTGGCGACGACCACAGGCAGCCTCAAATGGCGACAGCAGTGGGTACCCTACGCACAAATCTCAAGCAACCTCAAAAGCGCGGTGATTGCGTCTGAAGATGCCAGCTTTGTAGAACACGATGGCGTGGACGTTGAGGCGCTGGAAAAAGCCTGGGACAAAAATGCAAAAGCCGAGCAGCGCGTGCAGCAGTCGGCCAGCAAACCCAGTGTCAGTAAATCCGCTGCGACGCAAGCCGTCAAAAAAGCGCCAAAAATTGTGGGTGGCTCCACCATCACGCAGCAGCTGGCGAAAAATCTTTTTCTCTCTAGCGAGCGCACGCTGCTGCGCAAAGGCCAGGAGCTGGTGTTGACCCTGATGCTCGAAGCCTTGTTAAGCAAAGAGCGCATTCTGGAAATTTATCTCAACAGTGTGGAATGGGGCGAAGGCGTGTTTGGCGCAGAGGCCGCCGCGCAGCACTACTACCGCAAACCCGCTGCAAAATTAAGCGCCTACGAGGCCGCGCGCCTGGCCGTGATGCTGCCGCGCCCCAAATATTTTGAAACCCGGCCCAACTCGGGCTATTTGGCATCACGCGCCAACACCATCACTGCGCGCATGGGGGATGTGAGTTTGCCTTGAGTGATGCCTTTTTGAAGGCTGAAAATAGCCACAGCCCAATAAATACGAGCGTGAACATCTATAAATTTAATAGCGTATGAGAATCCTCGGAATCGACCCCGCCTTACAAACCGCAGGCTTCGGCGTGATTGACGTGGACGGCCACGCGCTCACCTACGTGGCCAGCGGCACCATCACCACCACGCACCTGGAAACCAAAAACCTACCCGGTCGCCTGAAGGTGCTGTTCGACGGCATTCGCGAAATCGCCGAGCGCTATAAGCCCGACTGCGCATCGGTCGAAATCGTTTTCGTCAACGTCAACCCGCAAGCCACCTTGATGCTCGGCCAGGCACGCGGCGCCTGCGTGACGGCACTCGTGTCCTGCGATTTGCCAGTGTCTGAATACACCGCACTACAAATGAAAAAGGCAGTCGCAGGCTACGGCAAAGCCGGCAAACCCGAAGTGCAGCAGATGGTGATGCGCCTGCTAAAACTGCCCGGCCTGCCCGGCAAGGACGCGGCAGATGCCTTGGGCCTGGCGATCACCCATGCACATGTAGGGGCGGCGACGCAGCGGCTGGCGTTGGCTACTGGGGTGGGGGGTAGCGGAAAAACCGTTAGTGGGTATAAGGATGGGCGGAGTCGGTGAGGGTTGCAATCCGCTCAGAGTCCACTTATCAATCGGGGAATGTTGTTCAAACTAACCGAGCCACTTCTGCCTTGCGGTGGTCTCCTTGCCGGGCACGGCATAAAATATGAGCGGCGCCAACCCGGAAGGAGAACCCAATGTACCAGATGCCCATCGTCAATCTCATGGATCGTGTCGACCACCTGCACTCGACCGGCCAGCGGGTCAGCGTTCTCTGGCAGGAACCCGAGTCGCTGGTCTTCGTCGCCCGGGGGCGCGAGTACCGCAGCGAATTCCACATCAACCCGAGCGACGAGGTGATGTATCAGATCAAGGGCGAGATGCGGCTCCACTACCGCACGCCCGAGGGCAAGGAAGAGGTCGCCGTCATTCCGGAAGGCTCGGCGATCCACACGCCGGCGGGCATCCCGCATTCGCCGCGCTTCCCGCCGGACGCCTTCGCGATGATCGTGGAGCGCAAGCGCCGGCCGGGCGAGATCGATCGATTCCAGTGGTTCTGCCCGAAATGCGACCACCTGCTGCACGAGGAGAGCTTCGTCGTCGACGACTACGCCGCCGACCCGGTGACCAAGGCCTACCGGAACTTCTTCTACAACGAGGATCACCGCACCTGCACGCATTGCGGGAACGTGATGCCGAACGCGATGGAGCAGGCGGAGACAACTGGACCCGCAACCCGCTAGCCAACCCACGAGGAGGCGTTTCAAAATCGGGTAACACTTTTTCCGGTGGCCATCGGTTGAGTCATAGACAAACCATCCAAAATTCACACTGTCCGTGTTACCCAAAAACGTTACTTTTTGAACCACGCCCTACTCCGTGACCCCGCCCGCGTTGCAATGACGCTTGGGCACTTCGAATAAAGAAGCTCAAACGCCACCAGTGCGCCGCTTGTACGGCAACCCCCAAAAAGATATTTGCAGTGAACATCCCGCGCTGACCTGGCCGACCAAAAAACAAAAGGAGAAGACCATGAAAATATGCACCCTGGCGGGCGCCATCTTGGCATTGGCGCTAGGCGCGCCAGCCTTCGCCGACACCATCGAACTGAGCAAGACCACGATCAAGGCTGCCGACGGCTCCGAAGTGCCGGTCGAAGTCGCCAAACCCGCAGGCAATGGCCCCTTCCCGCCGGTGCTGTTCATCCATGCCAAGCGCGGCTACGAAGGCGACGAACGCGCCCACGTGCGCGAACTCGCCGCTCAGGGCTTTCTCGTCGTCGCGCCCGACTGGCAGAGCGGGCGCTTCATCGAACGCTGGCCCTCGGCGCACAAGCCCGAAACCGAACTCGACGTCGAAGCCGGGCTGGATTACCTGAAGTCGCTGCCGAATGCCTGCAAGCAGCCGGTCGGTATTGTCGGTTTGTCGCGCGGGCCCTATTACGCCATCCGCCTCGCCGCCAAACGCGGCCCGGACATCGCCGCCATCGTCAGCTATTACGGCCACATGCAGAACCCCAACGCGCCAGAACCCGAGCAACTGTTCAGCATCGCGCCCGAAATCATGCAGATCACCACGCCGGTGCTCTACCTCATCGGCGAACAGGATTTTGAGCTGCGCCGCATCAACGGCGGCCGCGCGTTCTACGCGCTGTGGGAGCGCGGCGTGCCGGTGGAATACCAGGTCTATCCGCTGGCGCGGCGTGCGTTCGATTTCCGTGCGGACCAGACCCCGGAGGAGAAGATTGCCGCGCGGCATGCGCGGGAGCGGACGAAGAACTGGTTGATGAGGTGGATGAAGTTGACGCCGGAGATGCGGTGTCAGTGATGTCGTTGAAAGCGCCCATCCCCGTCTGCCCGTGCGCCAGTGGGTGCTGCCTACCCGAAACCCTGTGAACGGAGGAAATTGAACCGCATAAGGCCAAGTATGGGGCGTGGTTCAAAAAGCGCCGCTTTTAGGTAACACTGACAATGTGACTTTTGGATGGTTTGCCAATGACTCAACCGATGGTCACCGGAAAAAGTGTTACCCGATTTTGAATCACGCCCCAGTTTCCATGGATGCCGCCAGCGGCTTGCGCTGTTGCCATGCCCATAGCCACAGCAGCATGCAAAGCAGTGCGCCGCCTGCCACCGGTATCCGCAACCCCATCTGCTCGGCCAGGATCCCGATCAACAAAGCGCCGAAGGACGGCACACCTTTGGCAATCATCCCGTAAACGCTGAGGACTCGTCCCCGGTAGGCGGGATCGGTGGCCGATTGAATCAGGGTCTGATTGGTGACGTTCTGGATAAGGATGCCAAACCCGACGATACCCGACATCAGGCAGCCTATCCAGAACACCGGAGTGGCGACAAACAGCAGCGCCGATATCGCCACCAGCAGGATACTGCCGATCGAAATCGCCGTCGTTCCTTTCAGACTATGGGAACGCCCCGCCAGCATCAATGCCCCCAGCGTGGCACCGATCCCATGGCAGCTGAGAAGCAGCGCCAGGCCTTGCGCACCCCGGTTGAACACCTCCCCGGCGAAACCGGGCATCAGATCCGTCAGAGGCCTGACCATCAACCCGGTACCGACCAGCAGCGCCAGCTGGAGGCGGATCCCGTAGTGGGTCAGGATGTAGCGCACCCCGTCCCGGATCTCTGCGAGCATGGGTTCACGCACCCGTTTCACGGGAGTGCAATCGAGCACCATGAACCGCAGCACCACCGAGTAAACAAGAAAAAGGACAGCGGCGGCGAAGAACCCCCAGCCTATGCCGGCGGCGACAATAATGACGCCGCCCATGGCAGGCCCGATGAAACGCGACAAGTTGAAAATGATGGAATTGACGGCGAGTGCCGATGCCAGCAACTCCCGTCCGATCAGATGGTAGACCACCGTCATCCGTGCGGTGCGATAGAAAGCGTCCGACGAGCCGATCAGGATGCTCAGCGCCAGCAGGAGCCAGATGTTTATCAGCCCGGTCAACGCCAGCGCAGCCATCACGGCGGCATGCAGCAGCCTCGACAACTGCATGATCTTCATCACCTTGAAGGGATCGACCCGATCGATCACCGCCCCGGCGTACAGCGAAAATACCAAGATGGGTACCGCCTCGGCCACGGCGATGATGCCGAGCCATGCGGTGGAATGCGTGAGTTCCCAGGCCAGCCAGCCGATGGCTACCCGCTGCAGCCAGATCGCGATATTGGAAGCTATGTTGCCCACCACGAAAAGGCGATAATTTTTGATTGCAAATGTAAGCCGTATTGCGTTCAGTCCACCCGGAATTTTCATGCACGAACCTCCATATCCTGTCTAAGGGTGGCGCCGGCATGCATAACGCCGGCTGCCTAAGTTTGCCCGGTTTACCGCCGTATGGTGGTCTTCGATGGAAATTAGCCTGCCTTTGAAGCTGCGTAAAAGCGGGGGTGAGGCGCGGTTCAAAAAGTTTTTTGGTAACACGGACAATGTGAATTTTGGATGCCTATGACTGAACCGGCGGCTACCGCAACCCGACGTGCCCGCTCACCACTAAGCCACTGCTCGCACCGTATCGCCTTCGCACGTCGCGTCGCACCATCTATCCGTTCGGTCGCAGCCGCACAATTTTGCAGTAGCGCGTCTCGTTCTATGTTCGCGCGCGCAACCGATCCAGCGTCGCCTCGACCATGAATGGCAGCGCCGATTCCGGATACGGCGCCACGCTGCTGACGTTGATTTCACACAGCACGTAGCGGTCGTTACCCGCGTCGTCCTTTGGGCCGAGCAGGAAATCGCAATCCCAGATAATCGGCAGCTGCTCGCGTTCAATGCCAAGCAGCTTTTCCGCCGCGCCTACCCACTTGTGTTCGACTTTTCGCTTGAGTGCCTGAAACGCCGGCGCAGTTGGTGGGTGATACAAGCGGGGGCCGGGTGCGGGCACATCGGTCGACGAGCCACCCGCTGGCGGCGGAAACAGCGCGTTAATCGCCTGATGTCCAAATCCTGCAACCTTGTCATGCACCAGATAGCAGCGTGTGATGCCTTCGGTGAGTCGATCCTGATACGGTTGGTCGATCATCATGCCGCCCGCCGAAAAATACGCTGAGCAGCGGCCGTAAAATTCCGTCAACGTAATCGCTTCTTCGACACTGCCGCGTTTAGCGTGGCGCACCCGCACTACTGCATCGTGCGTCAGCGCTGTACCGCCTTCCCCACGCTGCACCTTCCACACACCAATGCCGTCGTTGCCGCGATGCTGTTTGAGCACGCGCGCCTCTCCCGTCGCGAGCCGCGCGGGTAATTCACGCTGCAACTCGTCCATGCTGCAATAGCGATAGGTTTCACACCCCCAGCCGAGTTCGCGCGTTTGATACAGCACCTCCTTGGTTCCCAATTTCAGAATCACGTCCGGATGCGCACTGACAAAAATTCCCGCCGCAGCCACTTCACGCAGCATCGGATCGAGTAGCGCTCTGCCGCGTTCGGTGTTGAGCGGGTTGATCCAAACCAGCACGCCGTCCACCCGCATGAGCTGATCGCGAACCTCATCGCAAAAATCATCGTGATAGACAGCAGGCTCGGCATGAACACCTGCAGCGGCGAAGGCGGCAAACAGGGGGGCGAAGCGGTTGTTATCAGGCGTGGCATTGCGTCGGACGTCTCCGTCACCCGGATAAAGAATGGCGAGGCGTTGCGGCTTGGGTTGCATCATTGGTCTTGTCCGACGCGGCATTCAGGACTGCGCCGCTAAGTGTGCAAGTTTAGCCGCGTCATCGCTGTGGTGCGTCGCGTCGCGGGTGTCGGCACATCAAATATGCGCCAGACTGAAGATCGGCGCGTGAGTACTAAGCAAGACGGAATCTCGCGTCTTGCCAGCGCCGATCAAAGTCAACGCACGAGAGAGGCGGATCCGGTCTGATCAACGCGGCACCAGCGAAGGAAAGGAATTCCAACCGCATGAGCCCAAGTATCCCACCGAAAAGCACCCTCAGAAACCATGCTGATCCTCAGGCGCAGGTCTGATTGCCCAAGAATTTGCGCACCACAGTCATCCCACAGCGGTGGCCCGCGTGCCGGAGTGATTTGCGGGGCAACGCTGTCCACCCCGATGTGCTCAAGAATTTTGTGGCTGTCTGCGCTGTAGGTGATGAAGGCGATGATGCGCATCTGTCCTGCGCAGTCAGGTGAGCGGGAACACCTAATAGATGCGGGCCAGCAGCGCGGCCCAAAGGTAGTGCGCCGAACCAAAGCCGAACTGACTGGACCCTATGCCGCCAACTCGGACACAAAAAAACCCATCACGACGGACGGGCTTTCAAAACATACTGGTGGCCTGGGGCGGAATCGAACCACCGGAGTCAGCGGTACTTCAACGGGTAGCGCTGCTGGATTGCGCGGCGGTTTTGGGTTGCCAGTTGCAGCGGAAGTCAGCGCATCGATTCCTTGATGGCTACGACGATCCGCTCCTCGATCTTCTTGCTCACTTCTTTGGCCTTTTTTTGCGGATTCTTGGCCATAAGGTAGGTGGGGCGGGTGGTCAGGATGGTGATCTGGTCGGGCTTGGCCTTCATGTTGTAGACCACGGCCTTGAACGGGCACAGAATGGCCAAGTCCATGCTGAGGTTGTACACCTCGTGATTGAACGCCATCGAACAGAAATGCACCACGGTCACGTTCTGGAAGCCGATGGTGTTCCACTTGTCTTCGCCAAACACCTTCTTGTTGTTTTCCAGCCCCTTCGACATGTTCTCCTCGCCGGTGATCTGGAACTGCCCGGCCGCCAAGCCAGTCTTGAGGTCGGCAAGCACGGTGTTGAAATCGCCTTTCACCTGATGCTTCCACAGTGCGGGGTTGTCCGCCGCATAAGCTGCGGTTCCGGCGCCGAGCGTCAACGCCAGAGTCAGGCTCACGATGAATTGAGTCACGGGTTTAGTGGCTTTCATGGTCTCTCCTTTGTGGGTATCGAGTTGCTGATAAATTCAACCGCCTCAGCCCAAGTTCAGCACGGTTACCCGCCCATGCCGCACCGGCCGGGTTGTTGGCACCGGCAAAAGCGTTGTCGGTCATGGCGACAGACGCGCCGCCCATGCCCTTGACTTTTATACCATAACCGTGCGGAAAAGTAGCCGTACTCCGACTTCCCCAAATGGGGGTGTCGCCGTCAATTTGAAGAATGCTTGATCTGGCGCAACATTAGCCAAACATGGTCGTCATGCCGACTGCACTTCCAGCTTCAGCCCAGGCGGCTCTTGAGGTGGCTGGACAGCGAACGCGAACCGCGCGGGTGCGACACTTCGGCCAGCACGCGCTCGGGCGACAGATCGGGCAACATCATGCAGGGTTACTGCGGCAAAGGTGCAAGACCCTGCATGATGTTGCCACGTATCGGACGGGAGAAATAAGCTTTCATCAACAACTCTGTCGAAAACGGCACACGGCGATTCCATGGCAGCAGACACAAAGTACGTGCCAGCAGGCAGTAGCCGAAAATCACTCTGGCCCATGTACCAGCAACTGGCAACCAGTACATGAACTGTATCGGCTCCGGATAAAATGCAATCATCATGAGCAAATAGCAAAGGCGAACCTGAACCGTAAATGAACCTATGCTTTTCTCGCTGATTGAAAAGTGAACGAGCTGTATCAGGGAGAGGCCGATCACCAAATCAAATCCTATTTTGTAGCCTGCCACACCGGCAGTGAGGAAACAGGCTGACACGAACCAGTACCACCAGTTGAGTTGTTTGTAGTCGATCATAAACATGTGACACCTCCATTAATTTAAGTCCCGTTGATATCGCTCACTGAACATAATTGGCACGCACAGCAAAGCGGCGGATAGTATCGCACCGTAAACCGTCCTGAGAGAACAGGTTTTCCCTGAGGTGACTGTCTGAATCCACGGGGTATCCCCTTAGCTCCACAGCCCCTTGCTATGAGACACCATCAGAGCGTTGTCGGGCTTTGAATGATTTTTTACCGCGAGGCGTTTTAATCAGCGGTGCAAGGCTCTTACCGTGCCATTTTTATACCAGGTGTTGACGAAGCATTTGTGGAGCTAAAGGGATACCCCGTCTGAATCCACAAGAATTTGCCGCCCGTAGCGATCCCGCTTGCTTGTCTCGACATTCACAGTCTTGTCGAACGCAAGTTCAGACAGTGAATCTTTTGAGCGGTTACCGAATGGCTGCTTTTTCTCAGGTGCATCAATGCCCGACAGGCGAATCTTGTGCTGCACCTTGTCGGCATCCAGCACGGTAATGGTGTCGCCGTCAGCAACCCCCACAACCCGGCCCGTGATGGTTTCGGCATTGGCGGTGCAGGCCAGCGCCAGCAGCAGGATAGTGATGATTCTTTGCATCGGGAGACTACGACTTATCACCAACAACGGCGTGGTTCAAAAAGCTTTTGGTTGACACGGACAATGTGAATTTTCGATGGTCTATGACAGATGGCCACCCGAAAAAACCCGATTTTGAACCACGCCGCATGGAGTTATGCAGAGGGTCCCTAGGAGCCCACACAAAGGTATCCATATAAGGCATCTATATAAGCAGACCTTGGGCATTGAGCAGATCAACCAGGCGATCACGCAGATGGACTAGGTGACGCAGCAAAACGCCGCTTTGGTTGAAGAAGCTGCCGCATCGGCCTCTTCCCTGCAGGAGCAGGCCAGCGGCCTGTCCCAGGTCGTCAGTGTCTTCAAGCTGGACGCCAGAGCGAAGGCTGTGGAGATGGGTATCCGACTCCCAATTCCTGTGCCAGACGGGCTGCGCGGGCCTAAATTTTGAGGCTGTTCTGCCGATATATAGGGAGCGGGCATCGATGCGATGCCTGGCGTGGTTCAAAAAGTTTTTGGTTGCCACGGGCAGTGTGAATTTTGGATGGTTGACTCAACCGATGGCCATCCGAAAAAACCCGATTTTGAACCACACCGGATTTACCCTGTAGCCCTTAAACTCCGCCCGATCGTTGTTATCTGAACAGCAAGGACACAACAGCATGCAAATGCTCTACGACTCCGAATCCTTTGTGGTGACGCAGATTCATGTCAACGCCCCGGAGGAATCTGCGCCGCCGCCGGCGGTGCCCAAGCTTGCGCGCCACGGCTTTGAAATTATCGACAAACGCTCCGGCAAAGAGGTGTACCTCGATGGCTCCTGGGCCGAACTGTTCCAGCAGCGCCTGAATGTCTGGCAAAACAAAACACCGACGCAGGAAGAAGTCGAGAACATGCTTGAAGGTTATGCCGAACTGGCGCACACCCCGGTCAGGCTGCACTAAGCCCTAAGGCTTGGTTCAAAAAGTTTTTGGTTGACACGGACAATGTGAATTTTGGATGGTTTGCCTATGACAGATGGCCACTCGAAAAAACCCGATTTTGAACCACGCCTAAAGTTTTTACCGGCACTGGCCGATAACTAAATGACGGCCGTTTAAATGCTTGGCCTGACGGGGAAGCAAACCAAAGTTGACGGCACTTAAGCCGTATCCCTTAAGCCACTGAAGCGCTGCACCACAGCAATCAAGGAGATTCCAAATGGATGCCTTTATCAACACCAACCTCACTTCGCTAGCCTCCGAAAACCAGAGCGCTTCCCGCAGCCGCATCATGGACGCTGACTTCGCCGCTGAAACCGCGAATCTGAGCCGCGGTCGAATTCTGCAACTGGTAGGTATGGCGATGCTGGCAAAGGATAGGGAATTCAACCGCATGAGGCTAAGTATGGGCGTTGTCCAGATCGTAGTTGAAGGTTGAGGTTGGTGGACGGATTAGATTAAGCGGACTGCTGAGCAGACTTGCAATCAGGGTTTCCCGCAGAGATCAACTGGGGCATCTGTGCCACGGATTCTTCCGAACCGCTTGTGCGGCAACCCCCCAAAAGATATTTGCAGATCCCGCGCTGACGGACCGGGCTCCAACCGGATCGTGGCTTCGCACGAGCTAACCTTGTATCGTTAGGCCGCCCTCTGCTCTGAAGATGTTCCCTAATGCAAGCGGCAAAGTGTGCTGCCCATGTTCAGAAGCAGGGGCAATACGCTCCTGTTCCATGCTTCGACCACCGGACGTTTGAGTGACAGTCCATACTCAGGGAGCACTGGGCTTCACGAACTGGAAATAGGCATAGCCAAACCCCAGCAACAGGTAAAGCGCGACTGCCGACCAGCCAAGAGCGTTCATCACGCCGGGAAGCGTGCCCAGCACAGATACGATGACGCCAATGGCGTTGGAAACCAGGAGGGCAAGGATGATAGCCCGCCGCGTATCGGCATCGGTTACGTTTCTGGCAAACCAAGTCAGTAGGCCAATGGCAACCAGCGCCACTCCAAAGAACTGCGCCATAAGTTTCTCGCTTGAGCCTGACGTCATACCGTGTAGCGACAGCAGTGTCGCGGGCATAAGCAGCAAGCCCAGCGCATACGCGAGGCCAACGACAGCATTGATAACCATCAAAGTACTAAGTTTCATGGGATTGTCTCCTTTGGATGGTTCCCCATCATTTCAGATGAGCAACCGCGTGTGTGAATAGGAATTGTGATACCGTCAAATCCGTCTCTCATCTTGAACAATTCATAGGCTGCGCCTTTCTCCCGTGTGGGCTAATTTCGAGTCCTGTGGACGCCGCTAAACTAGTTGAATGGCATGATGGTCAGAGCGGCCTAACAATCAGCGTTTATCTGCCGCGCAGCAGCGCACGCATAAAGCTGGGACGTGATTCGCGGCAGATGAACCATGTTGGACTGAACCGCCCCTGAGACGGTGGTGTGTGTCCGGAGTCTGTGCGATTTCAGACACCTCCGCAATCCCCCATTTAGTTGAATTTAGGGTGGATTGCCCTGCCTCAACGAACATTGCCGTGAGCCAGGCAAACCCACCGAACCCCAAGCCGAACTCACTTGACCCTATGCCGCCAGCGCTCCGCTGATCCGGACACAAAATCACGACGGACGCTGTGAAGTCGATGGCAAGGTCGCTACGAAAAAATGATCCTCCAAGCTGAGCATTGATTTTTATCACAGCAAAGAATTGGATCGGCTTGCGCGCAAATTCTCCGCCAAAAAATAGCCAATATGTCCAACCCGTCGTTCGTGGCAAAAAATGGGTCAGACACGATAAAATACGAAATAAGGCAATAATCGTGTCTGACCCCATTTGTATTCTGAAAACTCTTTATCGCATCGTCCTCAAGTTCGCTGCCTACCCACTGCTGACGGGGGTCGCAACGGCTCAGTCGGTCCCGAACAAGTCGCTTGATTACAAGATTCCCGCTGCGGTGGTTGCCGCGGAAAACAATCTGAACGCCGCAGCTTTATTGGCAGATGCGCTTGAGCGGAAAATCTCCGAACATTTTGCCGAATTCACACCAGAAGTTTATAGATACCGTAAGGTCCCGGGCATTTCGGCCGCGACGATTTTGGGCGATGGTAGCGTAGTCTTCATCATCGATGTAGGGGCGATGCCGCGCATCCAGCGCGCGCAGGCGGCGAGTGCCACCGCTTTGGCGGGCGCCTCTAGGATGGACCCGATCACCGCCTGAGGTCCCAACGCCTGGTCCCGGGCATCCTGCAGCGATGGGGTAGTTGAATCGAGATTCCAACGGAGGTAGATGCAATGATGTTTGATTTTTACCCGCGCCCTGCATTCAGGGACAGCATGGTCCGCGATGGATCGAAGGCGCCATCTACCGAGATGGCCTTGAGATGAAAGATTCTGCGGATGAGCTCGTGGACCACCGTCATGCAAGCGCTTATATGACCCACGCTTTGCTGCTAGACCCCCAACAGCGCGTTATGGGCTACAGGCTGGCATGGCGTGCGGTTCCGGGGCACGAAGAGGTGAATGTGGCCTTGCAATTGAAGTCTCTCGTGGCCAGTGTGGCCAAACATCTTAACGCTGCCAAGACAGGATGGCACCTTGGACGAAACGTTCTATTTTTCGATGTGACAGCTGATTCGCTGCTGTTGAGTGAGTTGCAATCGTTGCCGCCGGAAAACGTGGTCCTGTGCATGGGGCTGGACGATCTGACGGATGCGGATACGCGGCTGACGCTTCTGTTTCTTCGCGAGCAGGGGTTCGGCTTCATGCTGTGCCATGCCCAAGCGTTGCCGGAAGAACCCGAGGTGCGTGGCCTCATCACCCACTTCGACGTGGGTACTGGCGATCCCGACCTTGTCGCGAGTATTCGGCGCGAGCGAGCACTGCGTCAGCGGCCCCTCCACCTGATCGCCACCCAGGTGGCCACATGGGAGGGTTTTGACGCTTGCGCTGCGCGCAGTGTGGATGTCTTCGTCGACGGGGCGTGCGCCAGACCGCCGGTGAAGGAACTTGCTCGCACCTTGCAGCCAGAGTCTCTGCTGATTGTGCGGCTGATGGAGATGATTCGGCGCGACGTGGACGTGCGCGAAATCGAGGCGGCATTCAAGCACGACGCCGCCCTGACCTACAGGCTGCTGCGTAATATCAATTCGCCAGCCATTGGGCTAGGGGTTAAAATCCATTCCCTGCGTGACGCGGTGAACATGTTCGGTTACTCGCCCCTGTTTCGCTGGCTTTCCTTGCTGCTGGCCACCAGCAACACCAATGCCTGCTCGCCGTTCATGATGCAGAAAGCCATCATGCGCGGCCGATTCGTCGAATTGATGGGCCAGGGCAGGCTGAGGGCCAGCGATTCCGACGAGCTGTTCGTGGTCGGCATGTTCTCCCTGATGGATCAATTGCTGGGGGTCTCCATGAAGGAGGTGCTTGCCAGAGTCCCGCTCAACGAACCGGTTCAGCAAGCGATTCTGACGCGTGGGGGCGTGTATGGCCCCTTCCTCGCGTTGGCTGAAACCTGCGAGAGGGATGGCAGTCACGCAGCGCGTCTGTCAGAGGCCCTGTTCATGAACGCCAGTCAGGTGAATGCGGCGCACTTGTCTGCCATGGTGTGGTCGCAAGACATAAAAACGCAAGGGGTCAAACGCAAGGGGTCACAAACACAAGGGGTCAGGTCTTGACATCGTTGTTTTCAAGTTAGACTCGCCCCATGGCTCGACCCCTTCGACTTCAATTCCCCGGCGTGCTCTACCATGTCACCGCCCGCGGCAATGCGCAGCAAGGAATCTATCTCGACGACCAAGACCGCCATCTTTTTCTGAGCGTGCTGGCCGAGGTGGTCGGCCGGTTTAGCTGGATTTGTCACGCCTACTGCCTGATGGACAACCATTACCACCTGCTGATTGAAACGCCACAGGCCAATCTTTCGCTCGGCATGCGCCAATTGAATGGGGTTTACACCCAGCGCCTGAACCGACGCCATGACCGGGCAGGGCACGTATTTCAGGGGCGATTCAAGGCGATCTTGGTGGAACGCGATAGCTACCTCCAAGAGCTGGCCCGCTACATCGTGTTGAATCCCTTGCGCGCCAGAATGGTCAGGGCCATTTCACACTACCCGTGGAGCACTACTGCGCCTGCGCTGGCGCAGTAGCGGATTTCGTGCCGTTGAGCTTCAGAGCTGTCGCCAGGGCAAGCCGTGCAGGCGCCAGCCACCCAGCGTGCCGCGATGGTGCTCGGCGTCAAGTTCGCCCTCGAAGCCTTCGAGCACATTGCTCACATACGTAAAACCATGCTGCTCCAGGGCGAGCCCGGCATCGACGGAGCGCTTGCCGCTGCGGCAGATCAGGATGATCTTGCGGTCCTTGCGGCCGACCATGCGCAAGGCTTCTTCGGAAAAGTGCGGGTTGACCACGAAATCCGGCTCGGTATTCCATTGGATATTGACCGCGTCGACCGGATGGCCAACGTAATAAAATTCGGCCTCGGTGCGGCAATCGATCAGCAGCGTATTCGGGTTGGCCTTGAGCTCATCAAAGGCTTGTTGCGGGGTGAGATGGTCCATATTGACTCCTTGGGGCGGATTTTGCCCTTTTCACTGGGCGCAGTAAACGACGACTTTGTTATATCGATATAACGCTCCCGGCTGGGCAGAGTGTCGGGATATGCGCCATGGCATGCCCTCTACTGCGGTTTCCAGGTTCAAACCTCCGCAGGCTGGAAAACACGTTAAATAAGGGGTCAAGTCTCAATACTGTTCGGTTAAGTGCATTTACCCCCAACCTGTCGAAGCAGGAAGCGCTTCGGCAGGCCCAAGAAATGCACTACCCAAACAGCATTGGGTCAAGTCTTGACATCATTGTTTTTCCTCTAGACGCGCCCATGATCAGGCCCCTTTGACGTGAATTCCCGGGCGCAGACCCAGCGCCGATAATCGGGCCATGGAAACCAAATGGCTGGAAGATTTCGTCAGTCTCGCTGAAACCCGCAGCTTCAGCCGATCGGCCACGCTGCGCCACGTGACGCAACCGGCGTTTTCGCGCCGTATCCAGGCGCTGGAGGTCTGGGCCGGCACCGATCTGGTAGACCGCAGCTCTTACCCCACGCGCCTCACGCCTGCCGGTGAGGCCTTGTATAGCCAGTCGCTGGAGATGTTGCAGGGGCTGCAGTCAACCCGCGCCATGCTGCGCGGCCACAACTCGGCCGGGCAGGACGTGATCGAGTTTGCCATACCGCACACACTGGCTTTCACCTTTTTCCCCGCGTGGGTCAGCAGTCTGCTTGAAAAGTTTGGCCCCATCAAAAGCCGCTTGATCGCACTTAACGTACACGATGCCGTGCTGCGCCTAGTCGAAGGCAGTTGCGATTTGCTGATCGCCTACCACCACGACTCGCAACCCTTTCAGCTAGACCCGAACCGCTATGAAATGGTCACGCTAGGGCGCGAGGTGCTAGCGCCTTTTGTCAAACCCAATGCTGACGGCGAGCCGATGTTTAAGCTGCCGGGACGGGCCGGGCATCCACTTCCCTATCTTGGCTATGCGCCTGGCGCTTATCTGGGGCGGGTGGTTGATTTGATATTGAAGCAATCGAGTACCGCGATTTACTTGGACAGGGTTTATGAAACCGACATGGCCGAGGGCCTCAAGGCGATGGCGCTGGAAGGGCATGGCCTTGCGTTTTTGCCGTTCAGCGCCGTCAAGAAGGAGATCAGGGCGAAAAAGCTGGTCAGTGCCGGCGCGGGGCTGGAGATGACCATGGACGTGCGTGTGTACCGCGAGCGGCCGACCGGCAAGGGCGCGGCCAAAAGCCCGGCGCAGGCGCTGTGGCATTACCTGGAAAGCCAGGCCCCACCCAGGGTGTCCGGCAAACCGCGCATGGTGGCAACCCTTGGTGGTTATAAACAAAATGCATAATGCCGCACGCAAACAGCATTGGTTTTTCACAGACCGTAAATTTACAGTCCGACACGTTCTGCCAAGTCGGACGGCGTGACACCCGCAAGGCCCGTGAGGGCAGCCGGCTGGCACAAAGACTGCCGCCGTTTCAGAGGCTGGGGTGAGGGCGCCCCAGTCCCGCCGCAGTCGCTTGATATTTGGGACAATGGCGCCATGAGTCAAATAACCATCACCCGCCCGGACGACTGGCACCTGCATGTGCGCGACGGCGACGCCCTGCGTACCGTGGTGCCGCACAGCGCGGCGCAGTTTGGCCGCGCCATCATCATGCCCAACCTCCGGCCGCCGGTGACCACCGCCGCACAGGCCGTGGCCTACCGCCAGCGCATCCAGGCAGCCGTGCCTGCAGGCGTCAGTTTCGAGCCGCTGATGACGCTCTACCTGACCGACAACTTGCCGCCCGACGAGATCACGCGGGCCAAAGACGCCGGCGTGGTGGCGGTCAAGCTCTACCCGGCCGGCGCCACGACCAACAGCGATGCCGGTGTAACGGATATTCGCAAGACCTACAAAACGCTGGAAGCGATGCAGCGCGAAGGCCTGCTGCTGCTGGTGCACGGTGAGGTGACCAGCCCCGAGATCGACCTGTTTGACCGCGAAGCCGTGTTCATAGATACGCAACTGATTCCGCTGCGCCGCGATTTTCCCGAACTCAAAATCGTGTTCGAGCACATCACCACGCGCGAAGCGGCGCAGTATGTGCAGGAAGCGGATCGTTTCACGGGCGCCACCATCACGGCCCACCACCTGCTCTACAACCGCAACGCCATCTTTACCGGCGCGAACGGGTCAGGGTTGCGCCCGCACTACTACTGCCTGCCGGTGCTCAAGCGCGAAACGCACCGCGTGGCGCTAGTCGAGGCAGCCACCAGCGGCCACCCCCGGGTTTTCCTGGGTACCGACAGCGCACCGCATCCGGCACACCTCAAGGAACACGCCAGCGGCTGCGCCGGCTGCTACACCGCCCACGCGGCGATGGAGTTCTACACCGAGGTTTTCGACGTTGCAGGCGCGCTGGACCGGCTCGAAGCCTTTGCCAGCTTCAACGGCGCCGACTTTTATGGCCTGCCGCGCAACCAGGGCACGATCACCTTGAAGAAAGAAAGCTGGCTGCCGCCCGAGAGTTTTGCGTTTGGCGAGGCCCAACTTAAACCGCTGCGCTCCGGCGAGTCGCTACCTTGGCGACTGGTCTGAAGTTTTTGGCTAATTTGGATCAGGTTGATTGGACGCGGCCCTGGCTTGTGCCTTATTCAGACTTGTCTGCAGACTTGGACAGTGACGCGGGTCGCAGCGTCGCTGCGCTGCTCAATGCTTCGCCACACGCGCCACTGGTGTTTGTTGACCCATCAGCGCTGCCGCCGGGTGTTGCCTATGAACAGTTTATTTTTGAAACCTGCAGCGTACCGACACGCGATAACTTGCACGATTTTTTCAACGGCTTGTGTTGGCTACGCTTTCCGAAAACCAAGAAAAAACTCAATCAATTGCAGGCTACTGAGATAGCCAAGGCCGGCGTGCAACCCCTGCGTGGCGCTGTGCGTGATGCGCTGACGGTGTTTGACGAGAACGCTGCCTTGCTGATCGCGCCGCAACCTTTATGGGACGCACTGGCAGAGCGCGACTGGCAAAAACTGTTTGTTGATTTGCGCCCGCTATGGCAGCAAGCGCAACTGATTTTGTTTGGCCACGCACTGCTTGAAAAACTGGTAAACCCTAGAAAACCTATCACAGCCCACGTATATTGGTCACAACCAGCTATTGATTCAATAGCGGATGTGGATGCCTGGCTGGCTAGCGATGTAAGCGCTGCCAAGCTCTCCGGCAAACCTTTTTTACCCCTGCCGGTGTTGGGCGTGCCTGGCTGGTGGCCTGAAAACGAGAACCCGTTTTTTTATAAGGACACTCTTGTGTTCCGGCCACCAAGATAGAAAATAAGAGATGTTGATCTGGCATTGATTTCAACGCTGTGCGCCCCATTTACTGCATGACTGATCTCACGGAAACCCCACATGAAACGCATCTTCTTATTTGTCATGACCAACCTCGCCGTTGTGGTGGTACTGGGCATTGTCGCCAACCTGCTGGGCGTGAACCGCTTCCTCACGCCCAATGGCCTGGACCTGGGCATGCTGCTCGGTTTTGCCGCGGTCATCGGTTTTGGCGGCGCATTCATCTCGCTGCTGATCAGCAAGCCCGTGGCCAAGTGGAGCGCTGGCGTGCGCGTGATCAACGAGCCGCAAAACGCCGACGAGGCCTGGATTGTCGAGACCGTGCGCAAGCTGGCCGAGAAGGCCCAGATCGGCATGCCTGAGGTCGGCATTTTTCAAGGTGAACCCAATGCATTTGCCACCGGTGCGTTCAAGAATTCAGCACTGGTGGCGGTCTCCACCGGCTTGCTGCAGGGCATGACGCGTGAAGAAATTGAGGCGGTGCTGGGCCACGAGATCGCGCACGTTGCCAACGGTGACATGGTCACGCTGGCGCTGATCCAGGGCGTGATGAACACCTTTGTGGTGTTCCTGAGCCGCGTGATCGGCTACGCCATCGACAGCTTTTTGCGCCGCGGCAGCAGCAGCTCCGGCCCCGGCATTGGCTACTACGTCAGCACCATCGTGCTGGATATCGTGCTGGGTTTTGCCGCCGCCATGGTGGTGGCCTGGTTCTCGCGGCAGCGCGAGTTTCGCGCCGACGCCGGTGCCGCCGAGTTGATGGGCCGCAAGCAGCCCATGATCAACGCGCTGGCGCGCCTGGGCGGCATGGTGCCCGGCCAGTTGCCCAAGGCGGTGGAAGCCATGGGCATCACCGGCAGCATGGGCAAGCTGTTTGCGACGCACCCGCCGATTGAAGAGCGCATAGCCGCACTGCAGAACGCGCAGCCTGGGCAGGTTTAGGGCACTTCTATAAATTCATTTTTCGGGCGAATTGCTGCGTTGCGCGGTGCTCGAAATCCTCACGTACCTGAAGTACGTTCCGGTTCCTGCGCTCCGGGCGCCTTGCACTTCATCCCGAAAATCTGAATTTCTAGAAGTGCCCTAAAGCCCCTGGTATTTCTACAGGGTCGCCTTACGTTCAGCGTCTAGGCGTACACGCTCGATGGAGCTGTTGATATCGCGAACGTCTATGCCATACATGTCGGCAAACTCCCGTGCTGTCTTGCCACTGGCTTGAAAAGTGCGCACCAGCGCTTCGCGTTTGGCGGCTTCCACGCCAAGTTCAGTGATAGCGTCTGCTAGCAGGACGTTGGCTGCGTCGTCCTGCACCCGCACACGTTCTGCGTAGTCAGCGTGGGTCAAACCAGACGCTTTTATCGCCTGCATCAGCAGCACGCGCAGCCGGGGACGCAAATCTTCTTTTGAGCGTGCCTGGCGACGGCGAAATATTTCCAGAATCGCGTGATGAACATGCTCGGGGGCAACAGGCTCAACCGCCACGCCGTCCAAGTCATGCCGCGCCAGCCCAGCGGCCACACATTCGAGGTAACGTGTTGACCGGGTGTGCTGACCCATCGCCAGCTTTAGCTCGTCTTTTTTAAACGCATCCGGGTGGCGTGCCAGCAGGTCATGAAAGATGCCCAGCTTGAGCGGTAAAAACTTGGCACCAAACAGGTTCGGGTGCAGCTCAAACAGCTTTTCCAGAGCAGGGTTCAGAGGGCGCGCCGTTTGCTTTGGTTTGGCTTGGCTGGCGGGGCTGGCTGGGGT
>JBCKNC010000034.1:0-23946 GCA_038902915.1 Polaromonas sp. | reverse complement strand
TGCTGTTACTGCGAACGGTCAAGTCTTGACATGCCACATCAAGCGTCCAACGAACAAGGTCAGATCGTGCGAAGCCACGATCTGAACCGGTTGTTGGACGAGCCCGGTCCGTCAGCGCGAGACGTCCACTGCAAATATCTTTTTTGGGGTTGCCGCACAAGCGACGCGCGGGTGGCGTTCGAGCCCCTTTATCCGATGCGCCCAAGCGTCATTGCAACGCGAGCGTGGTCAGCGAATGGCTTTTGAGGTCGGTAAAGGCCGGTTTTTTTTGCTCGCCGACTGGTTTTTGAGCGAGCACGACCGCCAAGCCCAGGGCGGCCTGTTTTGTCTAGGCAACAGACGGACTCGTTACAGCATCGCAACCCCGGCCAAGCTCGCGTCAGGTTCTCGCCCAGGCGCCAGTGGGCACATGCGCCTGGGCACGATCTGCATCGCTTCGCCGCAGCACGGGCAGCGCAAAGTCGGGCGCGGCTTGACCCAAGCTTGCAGTGGGCTCGGGGCAATCTTCAGCACCAGTTGCAGCAGCGCGATCAAGCGTTTGCTGTTGGGGTGCAAAAAGCCAAAGTTGCGGGCTCGCCTGAAACCCTTGGGCAGAACATGCTGCTGCTGCAGCAGCAGCAGCCACAAAAACGCAGCACCGCTGAGGGTGCGCACTTCAGTCTTGCCGCTCTTGGCGTCCCGGTACCTGAAGCTCACCTGAGCATCGTCACAGCGCAGAATGTCTTTCTCTTGAATCACCCCCCGGTACAGATAGCGCCCCAGATAGACCAGCGCCTTCTCCCCCGAGCCCACGCACTTACAGTCGACCACCCACTTCGCCGGCAGGCGTGCTGGCAGCGCCCAGCCCTGCTGCTGGATGGCGGCCAATAACTTCCCCCGAAACACCTTGGCCAATGCCTTGTGGTTGAACAAGTAAGGCTTGTCATGCCTCAAGTCCCTGCCATCACCATTGCATGCCTGGGCGCACTTGACGCGCCACAGCTTGCGCGCCTCATCGAGCGCCGCCGCCGGCATCACCAGATGCACATGCGGGTGGTAGTCCAGGCGGCGCGAATGGGTGTGCAGCACCGCCACCGCGCCAGGATCACCGCGTAACTTCTTGTCGTTGTGGCTGAACGTGCTCACGGTGTCCCAAGCGCACTCGAACAACTGGGCGTAAAACCAGCGTTGGTGCCGCCAGGCCAAGTCTCTGAGCTCAGCGGGCAGGGTAAAAGTGAGCATGAAGTAGCTGGCGGGCACCTGAGAGGCGAGCTGGCGTTCAATCTAGGCTTGGCTCTCATGGTGCTGGCAGTGCGGGCAATTGCGGTGGCCACAGGAATGCGGCACCACACGCTGCTCGTCACACGCGCCGCAATGCGCCAGCATGCGCGGGGCCAACTGGTGGCGGGCAGCGCTTCATGGCGTGCAGCGCTCGGGCGTGGCTGGGCAGACTGGAGGCATCGCATTGGCGCAAGTAGTCCGGCTCAAAGTGCTCGATGATGGAAGTAATGGTGATCATTTGACCGCTCCCCAGTGCATGGAGAAGCTGTTCATCAAGGAGTTGATGCGCGCGCTGGCCTGATCGTTGGGTAGTGGCTGGTGGGTGTTGCTCCGCGTAGCGGCTTCGTCCAACCCGGCATTCGAGAGGGACGCGCCAAAAGCGGCGCGCCCCTCAATTTGAACGTTGAAAGCCTGCTTTCCAAATCAGTGAATGGTCGTAGTGGGCCCGTTGAAGCCCTTCACACCCGCTCTTCACTCCCGAGGCCGCACTCCCTCAAACGCATGCTGCAGCAGTTGCCGGATGGCCGCACGTTCCAGCGACCGTTGGAGGTTGTAGCTCCCTCTCTCACCCCGGAAGGCTACAATCCGACATAATCTTTCGTCCGTCGCATCTCGCACCCCCTTCGTGGCACTATGCCAACCGGACAGATTGCGTGCTACAACTCCGGACAGATCATGAACTCGCAACACGCCTGTAGAACCGCGCTGTCAGCCCAAAATTGAAATGTCCCCTTTTCTCCAAGATTGAAATGTCCCCTTTGGGCATTTGCGTTCGAGTTAGGGTTGTTGAGTCTGATTTTTATTTCAATGGCTGTTGGCAAGCGCAGCGCGTCAGGCCGAAGGCGCAATGTCGGGGAGCGGTGGGTAACTGATGCACCGGCGTACTCGCCGGCTGTCCACACCCTCAGTGGTGTGGGCAGATCAGTTATCCACGGCGGTCGCGATGAAAAGGGGACATTTGAATCTGGTCAAAAGGGGACATTTGGACTTTGCGCTGTCACCTGTAGAACCGCGCTTGAAAAACCACATCGGATGTGGCATGATGGCTTGCGGGACCTTGGGTATTTCATCACCCTGAAAAAGGGGAAAAACAAATGAAAAAATCTGTTCTCGTTGCGGCCATGTCGGCCTTTGTCTTGTCGGCCTGCGGCCTAGGCGCGCAGGATGCCAAGAATGTGCAAGCTGTGAAGATGAAGGACTCAAGATGGATCACAAGAACCCCCAGGTAACCGTCGTGGACGGCAAAATCGTGGTCGACCAGGAAACGATTACTTTTGCCAAAGATCAACAAAACGTCAAGATCACTTGGCACTTGCCCAAGGATTCAAATTACGTTTTTCCCACAGATGGCATCGTGATCGAAGGCGCAGGCGCAGGCGACGAGTTTCTTGATCACCAGGTGGAACCGAATGACAAGGGACTCAAGTTTTCCTGCAAGAACAAGCACAGCAAGCCGGGAAAATACAAATACACCATCAAGGTTCAAGGCCCGCCCGGGGTACCGCCTCTTGTTCCGCTTGATCCGTACATCGACAATAACTAGTCCACAGGGCAGGGGTGAGGCTAACGCGCAGGCAGCGACACTAAGACCTTCTTCAGCCACGCACTCGCTTCACCCATCGCCTCTTCATAGCTGAGCGCACGGCCGGCGACTGCTGCCGCCGCAAACGCCGTGGCAGACAGAGACTCCCGAGCCAGCGCGATGCGCGGCGCCAAAAACGCCTCGTCGGCGGGATCGCGCTGCAGCCCCGTCTGTTCCGTCTGCGCCTCGACGATCCCGCAAAATCGCGCGGCGCATTCCCATTTCTCGAGCGACGCTGCAAGACCGGCCACTACCTCGAGCACGCTCTGCCCCATGCGTTTCGAGCCGATCTCAACTGCGATCGCGAGCGCCTCAAGCAGCATCGGTGCTGCGCCCTCGCCGCGCCCGCGATCGATCGACACCATCACCAGATTGAGAAGGCCGACCGCGATGCTTCCACGGTCCTGTAGCTCGCGCGCAAGTGCCAGGCTCTGCTCATACAGCGGCTCGGCCGAATCCAGTTCGCCCTCGACCCGAAGAAGCTGCGCCAAGGCGTTAAGCGCGGCGGCGATTTCGCGTTTATCCCCCAACTCGCGCGCCATGACGAGCGCCTCTTGGGAATGTGCGCGTGCCGCGGCCATGTTTCCTTGCCCGAGGCACGCCATCCCCAGCGACTGTAACGCGCCCGCAATCCTGACTTTGTCCCCGATCGCGCGCGCGATGGCCAGGCTTTCCTCAAGATACCCCTGCGCCTCGGCATAGCGGCCCGTAAAGGCGCCGATCTGGCCCGCCTGAAAGAGCCCGCGGCAACGCTCAAGGCTGCGTTCGCTCGCCCCGGTACGCGCTAGTGCTTCCACCGTCATGCGCTGACCGAGCCCAAGAAGGCCGCGATTGAACCAATAGGGTTTCAGCGCCCAAACCAGCTTTATCCCAAGCTCGGCTCCTCTCTCCGCACGGTCGCACCAGACATGCGCTGACAAAATATTCTCGCGCTCAAGATCGAGCCGCGCGAGCCACACTCCCTGCTGCGGGCCGGCGAGCTCGGGCCGCGCCTGTTCCGCAAGGGCCAGATAGAAGCCGAGATGGCGCGTACGGGCATCGCCTTCAGCGCCCGACTCGTCCAGCCGCTCTTGCGCATATTGGCGCACCGTTTCCAGCAGCCGGTAGCGTTCGCCGCCTGCCTCCAGTGTGACGAGTGATTTTTCCACCAGGTGGATCAAGAGGTCGAGCACGGCCGACTCTTCTATCCCGTCTCCCGCGCCTACGGCTTCTGCGGCTTCGAGCGTGCAGCCGCCGGCGAACACCGCAAGCCGCTGCAGCAGCGCGCGCTCGTGTTCCGAAAGCAGCTCGTAGCTCCAGTCGATCGAGGCGCGCAGGGTCTGCTGGCGCGGCATGGCGGTCTTGTCGCCGCCCGTCAGCAGGCTGAAACGGTCGCTCAGGCGCGCAGCGATCTTGTCCACGGAAAGCGCACCGACGCGCGACGCGGCGAGTTCGATCGCCAGCGGGATGCCATCGAGGCGGCGGCAGATGTCCGCCACGGCAGCGGCGTTCTGGCGCGTCACCTGAAAGGCCGGCTGCGCTGCGGTTGCGCGGTCGATAAACAGGCGCACTGCGTCGTATTGCGTCAACGCTTCGAGGTTGATCGTCTCATTTGTTGCATTGAGCGCATCGGGGACCGCAAGCGACGGCACCGGGTAGGTCGTTTCGCCCGCCACGTGCAGGTGCTCGCGGCTCGATGCCAGTATCCGCAAGCCACGGCCAGATCGCAGCAGCGTCTTGGCGAGCTCGGCGCAGGCGCGCTCCAGATGTTCGCAGTTATCCAGGATGAGCAGCAGTTGCCGGTCTTTGACGTATTTTTCGAGGGCCTCGAGCACCGGGCGCCCGACTTCTTCCTTCACGCCGAGCACCGATGCAACCGCCTGCGGCACCAGCCGTTCATCGGCCAGCGGCGCCAGTTCCACGAACCACACGCCGTCCGGGTAGTCGTCGCGCACATCGGCCGCCACCTGCAACGACAGCCGCGTCTTGCCGGTGCCGCCCATGCTGGTCAGGGTCACAAGCCGCGTGGTCCCCAGCAGTTCCTTGAGCTCGGCGATCTCGCGCTCGCGCCCGACAAAGCTCGAGAGCTGCGCGGGCAGATTGTGCATGCGCGCCGCCGGCGCGGACGACGGCCCTGAATCGCCATCGAACTTGAGCGTAAGCCGGTATCCGCGGCCGGGAATGGTGGCCAGCGCCTGCGGACCGAGCAGCTTGCGCAGCGTTGAAACCTGCACTTGCAGGTTGTTCTCCTCGACGACGAGGCCGGGCCAGACCAGCTCGAGCAGTTCGTCCTTGCTGACCACCCGGTCGCGGCGGTCGATGAGCGCGAGCAGGACGTCAAAGGCGCGGGCGCCGACGTTGGCGGGCTGGCCATCGATAAGTATCCGTCGTTCGGCGGGCCGGATCTCAACCTGACCGAAGCGGTAGCAGTGTAGCAAGTGCTCTCCCTGGGCGAAGTGTCGTCGTGCCGCCAGTACAACCGGCGTACCGTCAGCTGGATTCTAACCCTGTCGCGCGGTTTCAGAACATTTAAGCGCCGCTTAAGGACTGAAGGGCCCCTTCAGACAGACAGTTCAGCCATAGACAACGCATCCCGCGCGGCCTATGCACCACAACAGGAGAAACACCATGAACACGACACCAAAGAAGTACTGGAAACCACATTCAAATATCGATAATGCTGCCCATCTGGTCATGCTCGCGGCTTGGCTGTTCATCATTATTTTGGGTGCGACCACAACGGATACCGACGCGGTGCCAATGGCAACGCAGATTCTTTACCAGGACCCGGACGGACGAATTGTAGTAACCGCGATACGTCCCAAGGCCGCAAAGGCAGCGCCAGACTCACGCCCGGCCCAGGATGGCAATGCAGTACAACTCGCCGCGTCGTCTTCTACGGGTCCTTTGAATTTCAACCAGCACGATCTTAACGGAGATAACCATGCTAACTAATGCCCGCAAACAACGTCTCATGCGCGAAGCGCTTGGCAATTTCGACGGCCAGATGCCTACCGCCGATCGCACCGCCGGGACGATCGCGACTGTATGGTTTCAGTCTGTCCGCACCCAGACGCCCACCTTTGCGGTCATCGCGGCCATCGCGGTGGTCGCGGTGGTCGCAGCTGTCTCAAGCGTATTGCAGCCGGGCGTCATGGACAACTACGCCGGCGATCAGGAAGCCGTCGCTCAACATTACCTGGAGAATTAAAAAATGATACGCACCACATGTAAACGTACCCGGTTCTTGTTTGTTTTGGCAAGCCTTTTTATCGCCTTCACCACGTCGAGTCACGCTGAAGACAAGTTGCAGTTGGCTTCCGCCATGGAGATGTTCGCCGAGCATCGTTACGCTGCCGGACTCGTGCCTCTGCAAAAGGCGGCGGAGATGGGCGACCGGGATGCGCGCCGAACACTCGGTCTCATGCTTCTTTACGGCCAATCGCTCTACAACACGGAGGTACCGACGAATCGAGAGCAGGGCTTGCGGTGGCTTCGCATGGCCGCCGGCGACGGCTGCGAGATATCGCAATACATGCTGACGAAGTTGAAGTCGTCGTGATTTTCTGAATCAGCTCTTATCTGTCACCGCACACAACCAAGGAAATGATCATGTCAATAAATTTTTTCTCCCCCGAATCTTCCAGTTTCGCACCACGCGAGGCCTCAATTAATCACGGAAGCAACCGCATGGTCAATTTGAACACGCGACAGAACGAAGAGGTCACCTGGACGCCCACCTTTTCGGCCATCGCGGCCATCGCGGTGGTCGCGGTGGCCGCAGCTGTCTCAAGCGTATTGCAGCCGGACGTCATGGCCAGCAACCTCGGCGCCCCGGAAGTCATCGCTTCACTCCGCGCGCCGATCGTGAGTGCGGAAGAATACCAGGCGTTCATTCGCCAGGGCCACGAGCGCGCGGCACGCGAAGGCGACCCCGCGCCGCTCCCTGCAACGTTCTGACAAGGAGAAGATCCATGGAAAACCTGACCTACGAAGCCTACCGCAGCAACCCAGCGGTGCGAGAGCAACTCGAGCGTGAAGCCCGCAAATTGCGAGCCCAGGAAATGGAACGCTTGATCATGGCGCTGGGTCGGTGGTTCAGGCAGACATTCACCCGCGCGCAGCCCGATTCGGCGCGCATGTCCGAGCGGTCCGCTTCGCTTCAATCTTGAAGGGAATCACGGGGTCAGGGAATCACTCACACATTCAGCCTAACCCTGCATTCGAGAGGGACGCCGCAAAAGCGCGGCGCCCCTCAATTTGAACGTTGAAAGCCTGCTTTTCAAATCAGTGAATGGTCGTAGTGGGCTCGTTGAAGCCCTTCCCACCCGCTCTTCACACCCGGGGCCGCACTCCCTCAAACGCATGCTGCAGCAGTTGCCGGATGGCTGCACGTTCCAGCGGTCGCGGGTTCGGATACTGGTTCTGCAGCGCGATATCGCAGGCCTTGTCCAGATCGGCTTCTTTCATGCCGATGTCCTTCAGGGCCACTGGTGCCCCGTTGTTTTTCGCCAGGTCGAATACCGCCTGCGCCGCGCTGCTGCCGCTCAGTGCTGCGGCAATGGCGCGCATGGCCTCCGGTGCCGCCGCCGCGTTGTAAGCTAGCGCATGCGGCAGCACGGTGGTGTGGGTTTCAGCATGGGGCAGGTTAAAGCTGCCGCCCAGCGTGTGGCACAACTTGTGGTGTAGGGCCATGCTGACATTGCCCAACACCGTGCCGCAGAGCCAGGCACCGTAGAGTGCGTCACTTCTTGCCTGCATGTCACCTGCTTCTTTTTTGATAGCTGGCAGCGCCCGCCCCAAGGCGGCTATGCCTTCTTTTGCCATCAAATCCAAGATGGACGAACTGGAGCGACTCGCCGCCACCTGGTCAGGCAAGCTCGAAGGCCAAGTCAAACGGGGGCGCAAGCTCTCTGACAGTGGCGCCAAGGCGCGTTTCTTGGGGACGACCCGCACTAGCCAGCCGCAGCCCGGCCCAGCCTATCCCGCACGCCCTCCCACTCTCCAGATTCGTCGCCTGCTGGTGGTGGCTCAATCCAGATCAGTTTTACGCCTTTCGCGTCAAAGTCGCGCAGCACCGCAAACAGCTGCTGTGCAGTCGCCAGCGCATCATCGGGCATACGGCGGAACAGTACTTTGCCGGGCTTGATACGCATGATGGATCTGGCATAAACAGCGATGTTGGTCGTATCAGGGCCTAGCAAATCGAGCGCGGTCTGGATCGCGCCTGCATCCATCAGGCGCACCTTGGCGTTGGGCGCGTAGTGTGCTTCAAGCGTACCGGAGGCTCTGGGCACCATGCCTTCAAGTAACGCACCATCCATGCTGGTGACATCATCTTTATCCAGCACGGCCCAGCTACAGGCCGCCTCCAGCTGGGCGCGCGTGAGCACACCGGGCCGCAGCAACACCGGCCGGGCGCGTGTGCAGTCCACAATGCTTGACTCAATGCCCAGCTCACACGGCCCGCCGTCGAGTACCAGCAGCTGGCTGCCCATTTCATCGACTACATGGCTAGCCCTGGTGGGGCTGACGCGGCCAAAGCGGTTAGCACTGGGGCCAGCCACGCCGCTCACGCCCAATTCCAGGCAGGCCTTCAAAAAAGCCAGCGCCACTGGGTGCGAGGGGCAGCGCAGGCCAATCGAATCCTGACCGCCCGCTGCCGCCTTTGCCACGCCTGACTTGCGCGGCAGGATGACGGTTAGCGGGCCGGGCCAGAAGGCTTTTATCAGGCGGGCCGCGTAGGGCGGCACGCTGCTGGCGTAATCATTGACCTGCTGTGCATCAGCCACATGAACGATGAGCGGGTGGTCGGCAGGCCTGCCCTTTGCCACGAAGATGGCCGCAACAGCCGCATCACTTGAAGCATCAGCACCCAGGCCGTAGACGGTTTCGGTTGGAAACCCGACCAGCCCGCCAGCAGCGATGGTGCGGGCGGCAGCAAGAATGGCTTGCTTATCCAAATACGGAGTGCCGTGCAAAATCATCGCGCTTGACCAGCTTTAGGGCACTTCTAGAAATTCAGATTTTCGGGATGAAGTGCAAGGCGGACGGAACGCAGCAACCGCAACGTACTCAGGTACGTGAGGATTGCGAGTACCGCCCAACGACGCAATTCGCCCGAAAAATGAATTTATAGAAGTGCCCATTATTCGAGACCGGGCAAGCCCAGAATATCTGCGGCTTGCCGCGCCGTGGCTTGCACCGAAGCAACATCAACACCTGTGATGTTCAGGTGCCCCATCTTGCGGCCAGGCCGTGCATCCGTCTTGCCATACAGGTGCAGGTGTACGCCGGGCAAAGCCAGCACAGCCAGCCAGTCAGGCGCGCGCGCCTGAGCGTCAGCGCCAAACCAGATGTCACCCAGCAGGTTGAACATGATGGCGGGCGAATGCTGGCGCGGCTGCGGCAGCGGCAAGCCGGCCATGGCATGTACCTGCAGGTCAAACTGCGACACGTCGCAAGCGTCCATGGTGTAGTGGCCGCTGTTGTGCGGGCGTGGTGCCATTTCGTTGACGACCAGCGCGCCTTCAGCAGTGCCGTCATCCACGACAAAAAACTCAACACACAACACACCCACATAGCCCATCTGGTTTGCTATAGATTCAGTAGCTACTCGCGCCCGTATTGATTGGGCTAAAGGCATATTTGACTCGTAAGCGTGTGTCACCGCCAGAATTCCATCAACATGCACATTACGCTGCGGCGCAAAGCCCACCACCGCACCATCCCAACCACGCGCGACGATGACCGAGAACTCAGCCTTCAGCGGCAGCATCTTTTCAAGCACGCAAGGCACTTGCTTTAAAAAGCCCCAAGCCTGCGCCAACTCCGCCAGACTTTTCACGCGCACCTGACCTTTGCCGTCATAGCCCATACGCGCGGTTTTCAAAATACCGGGCAGCAAATCAGACGACACCGCCTCTAGGTCTTGCCCGGTTTCAATCACTGCATAGGGTGCGCAGGCCACGCCACTGGCGACAAAGTGCGATTTTTCTTCGATCCGGTTTTGGGCGATGGCAACCGCCGCAGCACCGGGCGCAACCGGGAGACCATTGGGGCGGCTATTGGCCAGCGTTTGCAGTGCGGCTGCGGGCACATTTTCAAATTCTGTCGTGATGGCGGCGCTTATCGCAGCCAGTTTGTGCAGGCCTTGCGCGTCGTCATAGTCGGTACAAATATGTTCGTGGCTGACCAGGCCCGCTGGACTGTGCGCGTCAGGGTCGAGCACGCAGGTGTTGTAGCCCAAGCGCTGAGCGGCGTGTACAAACATACGGCCCAGCTGGCCACCGCCCATCACGCCCAATGTTGCGCCGGGTAAAACGACTGCAAACGCGCGGCTCATGCGGCGGGAGATGGCTTTGGAGCCACTGCAGGCGGCAAGGTCATAGCCCGCGCAACGGCAGTTTGCTCGGCACGGAAAGCCTGCAATTTATCGGCCAGCGCCTTGTCATGCAACGCCAGCATGGCAACTGCAAAGAGCGCGGCATTGGCGGCACCTGCATGGCCAATCGCAAACGTAGCCACAGGCACACCCTTGGGCATCTGCACCATGCTGTGCAGCGAGTCAACACCCTGCAAATGCTGGCTGGCTACCGGCACGCCCAACACGGGCAGCCTAGTTTTGGCGGCCATCATGCCTGGCAAATGCGCCGCGCCACTAGCCCCGGCAATGATGGCCTGTAGGCCGCGCGCCTGGGCTTGTTCTGCGTAGGCAAAAAGCTCGTCGGGCATACGGTGCGCAGACACCACTTTGGCCTCATGCGCCACGCCGAATTGCGTGAGGATGTCAACCGCGTGCTGCATGGTCTCCCAGTCGCTGCTTGATCCCATGACAACACCCACCAGCACTTTGCGGTCGGTCGTATTCTGAAGGCTTTTTATGGGCATGATTGAGCTTTGGGGGTTGCAGGCAAAGGCTAAACCTCCGATTTTACGGGGTCTGTGCTGCGCCCGGGAACGGGTGTCTGGAACGGCATGCTACCCTCCCCTCGGTTGAAATTTTTTTGCTGTTCCTATTTTTCAAGAATCATGATTGACGTCACCATTGCCAATTTTGAAGAGGAAGTCATTGCGGCTTCCAAAACCATCCCTGTACTAATTGACTTCTGGGCACCGTGGTGCGGGCCCTGCAAGTCACTCGGGCCGATTCTTGAGAAGGTGGAAGTCGCCTATGGCGGGCGCTTCAAGCTGGTCAAGATCGACTCTGACCAGGAGCAGCAACTGGGTGCCGCTTTCGGCGTGCGCAGCATTCCGACCTGCATGCTGATGGTGAACGGCCAGCCAGTTGATGGTTTTACCGGCGCGCTGCCTGAAGGCAAGGTCAAGGAGTTTCTGGACCAGCACCTGCCGCCTGCCGACAAGCCACCGGAGGAAGAAGAACCGCTTGAAGAAGCGGACACCTCACCAGAAGCCGCGCTTGAAAAGCTGAAAGCTGATGTCGCCAACGACCCCAGCAGCGAGAGCGCACGTTTTGAGCTGGTCAAGCAATTGCTGTTGAACGGCAGTATTGATGATGCCAAGGTCGCGTTTGCGCCCGTCATCGCGCAGACCGCTGTAGTGCGCAGGTTTGATTCGCTCAAACGCTGGATGGAGGCTATTGATTTTGTGGCTGACAGTGCCCATGACGATGAAGCGCAAACCCGGTTTGATGCAAAAATTGCGGCCAACAAACGTGACTTTGAGGCTAGATTCGACAAAGCCCGCGTGTTGATGGCGGCACAGCGCTGGGCGGATGCACTCGATGAGCTGCTCGAAATTTTGATGCGCGACAAAGCCTGGGCCGATGACCTCGCCCGTAAAACCTATATCGCCGTGCTGGACATCATGGAAACAGCCAAACCCAAAGTCGCCGATGGGCAAATTCCACCCGATGACCCGACAGTTACCACCTACAGGCGGCGACTGAGCAGTGTGATTTTGAGCTGAGTTTTTCCCTAGCCAAGAAACACCGCAGAACCGGCTTAGCCGGGCTGTAGGTGTTGCCCCCTTGAGGGGGGTTCCGACTACACGCAGTGAGTCGAGACAGGGGGCTCACTGCGTCAGCCGCGTCAAAGCCTCCTGGTACTTATCCGCAGTCTTGGCAATCACATCGTCCGGCAAATGTGGTGATGGCGGGGTTTTGTCCCAGGGTTTGCCGTTGATGCGCACGGCTTCCAGCCAGTCGCGCACAAACTGTTTGTCGTAGCTCGGCGGGTTCAGGCCCGCTGCAAAAGCGGCTTCGTAACCTTCGAGGGGCCAGTAGCGTGATGAGTCAGGCGTTAGCACCTCGTCCATCAGCGTGAGTGTGCCGTTTTCATCGAGGCCAAACTCGAACTTGGTATCGGCAATGATGATGCCTTTGGTCAGCGCAAACGCGGCGGCTTCTTGGTAAATTTGAATGCTGATTTTTTTGATTTGCGCGGCAAGATCGACACCCACCACTTTCACGACCTGTTCGTAGCTGATGTTTTCGTCGTGCTCGCCGACTGCGGCCTTGGCTGCGGGCGTGAAGATGGGCTCTAGCAGCTTGCTGGCGTTCTTCAACCCGGCAGGCAATGCAACGCCGCAGACGGCCTGACTGTCCTGGTATTCCTTCCAGCCACTGCCAGCAAGGTAGCCACGCACCACGGCTTCAATTGGCAGTGGTTTGAGGCGCTTGACCAGCATGGAGCGATTGGCAACTTGCGCTACTTCGGCTGGCGTGACCACGCTTTCAGGCGCTTCGCCTGTGAGGTGATTGGGGCAGATATGGCCGAGTCTGGCAAACCAGAACAACGCCATCTGCGTCAGCAGTGCGCCCTTGCCGGGGATGGGTTCGCCGAGGATGACATCAAACGCGCTCAGGCGGTCGCTGGCAACCATCAGCAGGCGGTTGTTGCCCACGGCGTAGTTGTCGCGCACCTTGCCACGGGCTAGCAATGCAAGACTGGTGATGGAGGAGGTGTGAACCGTGGTGGAGGTTGAATGGTTGGAATGGGTGGAAGCGGTGGTCATAGCATTTCAAGTCTGGGTTCTATGGAGGCAATCGCGTCAAAGTCGCGGTCGGCGTGCAGCAGGGGCTCGCCTGCTTCAATGGCGCAGGCGGCTACAAGGCAGTCGTTTGCGGTGCGCACTGTCAGGCCGCGCCAACGGCATCGGGCATACAACATGGCGGCCTGGCGTGAGAGTTCACGCGCATCACCGGGTTGCCAAGAAGGCAACACATCAAGCTGTGCCTGCAAGCTTAAAAAGTGGGCCGGGTTGCGCGCCCCTTGCAGCAGTTCCAGGTACACCACGTCGATCATCAGAAGAGGCTCTTTTTGCATCAGGGCTTTTTCCAGACGCTTGTGAGCGGGCGAGCCAGTGGCTCTGAAAAACTCAACCCAAGCCGAGGTGTCAACTATCATTTGCTACGAGCAATGGTTTGCGCACGTACCTTGGCGGGTTTAGGTGCTTTCGCAGACTTGGGCCTCACAGCGTAGGCCGGACGCTTCTGCGCCACATAGTGAGCCTCAAACGACACGCCTTTTGAATCGTATCGACTCTGATAGGCGGCCTTGGGGTCATAGTCATCAGCCATCACATCGCTGCCACACAAGGCCAGCAAACCCGAGTAGTCGGGCGTGCGCACATAAGCACGCAAGGCGGCTTCTACCGCCGCTTTTTTGGTAGTAACTTTGGCACGCGCCATGGCTCTGGCGATGAGGTCATCGTCCAGAACAATGTTGGTACGCGTATTGGCAGGGCTGGCAGTAATAGATTGGCTTTTCATGGCTATACACCTTTGATGTGTATGCCAATGATAGCGCAACTACAAACCGACAGGCTCCTAGTGGCTGTAACCGATCAAGCCACTCGGCAAATTTTCAGCATATTCGTTCCGCCGGGTGCACCCATCGGCTCGCCGCAGGTAATCGCGTACACGTCGCCACTCTGCACAATCTGGCGGCTCAGCAAATGGCCTTCTGCTTGGCGCAGAGCGGTGTCGCGGTCAACGCTGGTATCCATCAGCAAGGGGCGAACGTTGCGGTAGATGGCCATCTTGCGCTGGGTGGCCAGGCGCGGTGTCAACGCGTAGATGGGGATGCGGATGTCGTGACGACTCATCCACAACGGCGTGGAGCCGCTGTCAGTCAGCGCCACAATCGCCTTGGCACCCAAGTGACTGGCAGTGAACAGCGCACCCATGGCAATCGACTGGTCTATGCGGGCAAAGGTCTTGCCGCTGAAGTCGGAGTCGATTTCTTTGTACTCGGCTTTTTCGGCTTCGAGGCAGATCTTGGCCATTTCCTCGACCGTTTCCAGCGGGTACTTGCCTGCGGCTGTTTCGGCACTGAGCATCACGGCATCGGTGCCATCGAGCACCGCGTTGGCCACATCGCTGACCTCGGCGCGCGTGGGCACCGGGTTCAAAATCATGCTCTCCATCATTTGTGTGGCGGTGATGACAAACTTGTCTTGCGCCCGCGCCATTTTGATCATGCGTTTTTGCAGCGCTGGCACGGCTGCGTTGCCAACCTCAATGGCCAGGTCGCCACGCGCCACCATGATGCCGTCGCTGACGCGCAGGATTTCTTTAAGGTTGGGAATCGCCTCGGCGCGTTCTATCTTGGCTATCAGCCCCGGCTTGTGTTTGTACTGGCTTGCTGCCACATTGCAAAGCTGGCGCGCCATTTCCATATCGGTCGCATTTTTCGGAAAGCTCACCGCCACGTAGTCCGCCTGAAAACTCATCGCGGTCTTGATGTCTTCCATGTCCTTGGCCGTCAGCGCGGGCGCGGTCAGGCCACCGCCCTGCTTGTTGATACCCTTGTTGTTCGACAGCGCACCGCCCAGCTTGACGGTGGTGATGACCTCTTCGCCCAACACGGCATCGACCGTCAGCACAATCAGGCCATCGTTGAGCAGCAGCACATCACCGGCCTTCACATCGCGCGGCAACTCTTTGTAGTCAAGCCCCACACCCTTGATGTCACCTGGCTCGGTACGCGATGCGTCAAGCACAAATTTTTCGCCGGGCACCAGCATGACTTTGCCTTCCGCGAATTTGCCGACGCGGATTTTCGGCCCTTGCAGGTCAGCCATGATGGCCACTTCGCGCCCCGCACGCTGCGAGGCTTCGCGCACCACCGCTGCCAGGTTGATGTGGTCTTGCGCCGTGCCGTGGCTGAAGTTCAGACGAACCACGTTCACGCCAGCGCGAATCATTTTCTCTAACAGAGCCGGGTCGCTGGAAGCGGGGCCGAGGGTGGCAACAATTTTGGTTGCGCGACTTATCATGCAAAGTCTCCATTGTAATTTCGTTTCCTATTTTCACACGGAAGCGTTACCAAACGGTTACCAAGTTGCGGCCCGCAATCCGTCAGTCGCCGCGCCCATCGTCACGGCAAGGGAAATTATGTGATGCCTTGATCCAGATCAAGACAGCATCCGGAAACCGGTTTTCACTAGTTTTTCTGCCTAAAAAGCCTTGAGAGAGAATTGGAAAGAGAATTGGAGTCTGACCCTCATGGCAAAGTTATAGATTTTTCGGCTCAGTTTTTGATGCGGTGGGGGGAGGCCATCCGCAAGGCATGCTTGGAATTGGGTTACACCATGGCCGCCACGGCCAGCGAGGTGGGAATACACTATTCGACGGTCAGCAAAATCATCAAGAGCAAGCGGTGAAAAGTGTGATGTCAAGACTTGACCCCTTTTACTCCAGCAGCAACTGTCTACTAGCGGACTGCGGGTTTCCGGCTAACGGCGTATCGTCACGGGTCTGCGTGCCCGTATCTGACGCAGCCAAAAACTAACCTCAAGGAGACAACACATGCACATCCCATCATTGAAAGAAGTCGTCAGCGCCGAAGAATGGCAACTGCGCTGCGATCTCGCCGCCTGCTACCGACTGGTGGCGCTCTATGGTTGGAGCGACCTGGTTTTTACCCACATCAGCGCCAAGCTGCCTGAATCGGTGTCTGGTGCAGGGGCGCACCACTTTCTCATCAACCCCTATGGCTTGATGTTTGACGAGATCACCGCGTCCAGTCTGGTCAAGGTTGACGACAAATGCAACAAGGTGATTGACTCACCGTTTCCGGTCAACCCGGCGGGCTTTGTGATTCACAGCGCAGTACACGAGGCACGTCACGATGCTGGTTGCGTGCTGCACACCCACACGCGGGCGGGCGTGGCCGTGAGCGCACAAGCCGCTGGTGTGCTGCCGATCAGCTAACAGTCTACCTTTGTGCTGGGCTCGCTGGCGTATCACGCTTACGAAGGCGTGGCCTTCAGGGATGAAGAAAAACCGCGCCTGCAAACCGACCTTGGTAACGCCAACTTTTTGATGCTGCGTAACCACGGCCTGCTGGTGGTGGGTAAAACGATTGCCGATGCTTTTTTAAGCATGTACACCTTCGAGAACACCTGCCGCATCCAGATTGATGCCCAGGCCGGGGGCGAGCTGACACAGGTCAATCCGCTCATCGCCAAGGGCGTGGCTGAAGCGCTGCGCGTGCAGACCGGCGGCATGGGTGGCGCGTTTGTCTGGCCGTCGCTGATTCGCAAGCTCGACAGGCTGGATGAGAGCTACAAGTCCTGACAAAGCTCAGGCAGCTTGGCTGCCTGAATGTCGACTAAACGCCGACCAGTGACAACACGGGCGCAGCCGAGATTCATTTGGCGAGTTTGAGCTGAAGGGGGTATTTGGCAAGCTGAATCATTCAACCACCACAGGCACGCGCTGCGCCAGCGCACACATCAGCTCATAGCCCAGCGTACCCGCAGCCTGCGCGATGTCGTCAATGGACAGCAGCGCGCCTTGTGACGACTTGCCCCACAAGGTCACCTCGCTGCCCATACCCGCAGCGGGTACTGGCGACAAATCAACCGTGATCATGTCCATACTGACGCGGCCCACCATGCGGCAACGCACACCGCCCACCAGTACCGGTGTACCTGTCGTGCAGTGACGCGGGTAGCCGTCAGCATAGCCGCAGGCCACCACGCCGATGCGCATGGCTTGCGTGGCCGTAAAGCTGGAGCCATAGCCCACCGTGTCACCGGCCACCAGGTTTTGCACGGCAATGATTTTTGACCTGAGCGTCATGCTCGGCAGCAAGCCCCAGTCAGCGGCGCTGTGCTCGGGGAAGTCAGGCGCGCTGCCGTAAATGGCGATGCCGGGGCGTATCCAGTCAGAGCGTGCGGCCAGCTCGCCTGGGTGGCGTAGCACACCCGCGCTATTGCTTAAAGACCGCTCACCGGGCAAGTCGTGGGTGACGGACTCAAAGGTCTTGATTTGCGCGGCCACGCCCTTGGGGCCGTCGGCATCGGAAAAATGCGTCATCAATGAAATCTCGTCAACCTGCGGTAACACATTGAGGCGCGTCCAGGCGGCACGGTAACGCTCGGGCGTGAAGCCCAGGCGGTTCATGCCTGAGTTCATTTTTAAAAATATGCGGTGCGGGCTCAAAGTTTTGTGTGCGGCCAGCATATCAATCTGCTCGTTGCAGTGCACGACGTGCCACAGGCTAAGGCGCGAGCACAGCTCCAGGTCACGCGCATCAAAGCAGCCTTCCAACAGCAGGATGGGGCCACGCCAGTCGAGCGCGCGCAGCGCCCTGGCCTCGGCCAAATCCAGCAGCGCAAAGCCGTCCGCGCTGCGCAGTGCGTCAAAAACGCGCTCGATGCCGTGGCCATAGGCATTGGCCTTGACGATGGCCCAGACCCGGGCATCAGGCGCGGCAGTACGCACCTTGGCAAGGTTGTGGCTCAGGGCTGCGGTATGGATGGTGGCGAGAATCGGGCGGGGCATGGCAGGCTAGTGCTCGTATAACAAAAAGGAGGTGGCTGTGCAACGGGGGTTAACGCAGGCTTGTCAAGCCCTATTTGTCGATTCTGCCAGCTTGCCGCGTGCTATAAACCTTGATCGTCAGGAGACATTCATTTTTTATCTTGTGGCATCAGACGGCCTGATGCATTCGCAATGGTGATCAAAACAGTTTAATGAAGCGCGGTTTTTACACCATCATGGCAGCCCAGTTTTTCAGCTCGCTGGCTGATAACGCGCTGTTTGTGGTCGCCGTGGCGCTGCTCATAAGCAGTGGCGCGCCCAAATGGCAGCCGCCGGCGCTGGTGCCCATGTTTGCGTTGTTTTATGTGATTCTGGCGCCTTTTGTCGGCGCCTTCGCCGACGCGCAGCCCAAGAGCAGGGTCATGTTCATCAGCAACGCCATCAAGGTGGTCGGCTGCCTGATGATGCTGTTCGGCACCCACCCGCTGCTGGCCTATGCGATTGTCGGCCTGGGCGCCGCCGCCTATTCACCGGCCAAATACGGCATCCTCACCGAGCTGCTGCCGGCCTCGCAACTGGTCAAGGCCAACGGCTGGATTGAAGGCCTGACAATTGCCTCCATCATTTTGGGTGTGTTGCTCGGCGGCCAACTGGTGGGCCATTCGGTGTCCAACCTGCTGCTGTCATTCGACTTCCCTGTCATCAGCACCGGCATCGACACGCCGACCGAAGCTGCCATCTGTGCGCTGATCATCCTGTACGCGATCGCGGCCTGGTTCAACACGCGGATTCCGCTTACGGGGGTCGCAATGCGGCCCATGCCGCGCAACAAGCTCGAACTCTTGCCCGATTTCTGGACTTGCAATTCAACCCTGTGGCGCGACAAGCTGGGCCAGATTTCATTGGCCACCACCACATTGTTTTGGGGCGTGTCGGGCAACCTGCGCTACATCGTGCTGGCCTGGGCCGCCGCTGCTCTCGGTTACAGCACCACGCAGGCTTCGGCGCTGGTCGGGGTGGTGGCGATCGGCACGGCGGTCGGCGCCATTGTGGCGGCGATGCGGATGCGGCTGGACCAGGCCACCAGCGTGATACCGCTGGGCATTGCCATGGGCCTGCTGGTGATCTTGCTGAACTTCATCTCCAACGTTTGGGTGGCGGCGCCGTTTTTGATTCTGCTGGGCGGGCTGGGCGGCTTTCTGGTGGTGCCCATGAATGCGCTGTTGCAGCACCGTGGCCACAACCTGATGGGCGCGGGCCGCTCGATCGCGGTGCAAAACTTCAACGAGCAGGCCTGCATTCTGGCGCTCGGCGCCGGTTACAGTCTGTCTACTGGCATGGGCCTGTCGGCCTTCGGCGCGATCACCGCTTTCGGCATCGTGGTGGCCGGTTTTATGTGGGTGATCCAGCGTTGGCACAAAAGCAACTGCATCAAGCACAAAGAGCAGGTTGACCACCTGCTTGCGATGACCCGTAGCGACCACTCCCATTGAACGCATCGACTACAAAGGGGGCCACTCTCGCCAGTGCCGCACTGATTTTGAATGCCTTTATCTGGGGCGTGTCATGGTGGCCCTTACGCGCATTACAAAACGCCGGCCTTCACCCTTTGTGGTCAACCGCCATGGTGTACGTGCTGGTGCTGACCCTTTTGCTGGCGCTGCGTTTCAATAGCTGGCGCGCTTTTGCAAGCTGCCCACAGCTCTGGCTGCTGGCGCTGATGTCGGGCCTGACAAACGTGGGATTTAACTGGGCCGTGACAGTGAGTGATGTGGTGCGGGTGGTGCTGCTGTTTTACCTGATGCCTGCGTGGTCGGTGCTCGTAGCGTGGGCCATGCTGGGAGAAAAACCAACGGTGGCCTCACTGCTGCGGCTGGCACTGGCCATGGCGGGCGTGCTGATTGTGCTCAAAACACCTGAGTCGCCATGGCCCGTTCCGCAAAGCCTGGCGGACTGGCTCGCCATCATGGGTGGCCTGACCTTTGCCATCACCAATGCGCTGCTGCGCAAGCTTAAATCTGCGCCCAGCGACTCCGTCATGCTGGCGATGTTTAGCGGTGGTGCTGTGCTGGCCACGGCCGCAGCGCTGGCGGGCATGACGCAGCAACTGGTACCTGCGCCCGCGCTTGCCGCTTCCGGCATTCCGATAGCGCTGGCACTGTGCCTGGCTTTAATCGTCGGCAATGTCGCCTTGCAATATGGCGCGGCGCGGCTGGCGGCCAGCACCACGGCGCTGGTCATGCTGACTGAAATTTTGTTTGCCAGCGTGTCGGCAAGCCTGTTGGGTGCGGCGGAGTTCGGGCCGCGCGTGCTGATCGGTGGTGGACTGATTATTGTTGCGGCGGTATTGGCTGCCATTGCACACGCCGAAAAGCCAGCAGACACTGGCGGCCGGCACGGTACTGGTGACGAATGACTAGGCTTTCGGCCACATGACGGCGCTATCGCTGCAAGACTGGACCGCTTGAGCTGTTTTCCCACTGTCAGAACAGCCAGCACAGTCCAGCCTGGTGAGCGAAAAAGGGATTGTGGATGGAAGGTCAAATTTCAAGGAATTAATTGGAATCTGACCCTCATTACTCTTATGTCTTTTCAATCACGATCTTGTCGAGTCGCTGGCCGGCCAGCCAGAGTTTCAGATTATCGGCGAACATGCTGGCGTGAGTCGCGCCAGTACCCTGCGATCCGGCGCCGGAGACATGCGGCGTCAGCAGCAGATTATCCAGTGACCAGAGCGGATGATCCGCCGGCACTGGCTCGTTCTCCTGGACATCGAGCGCAGCGCCAGCAATCCGCCCGGTGCGCAGAGCCTCAATCAGCGCGGCTTCGTCAATCAGCGAACCGCGCGCGATATTGACGATGAAAGCATGGCGCGGCAACGCCGCGATGATTTCGCGCGAGATAATTTTATGCGTGCTGTCATCAGCAAGCGCTGCAACGAGAAGTACGTCCGCACCACGCGCCGTTTCAGTCAATGCCGCGCGCGGCTTGATGGCGTCAAAATTGGCAAGCGGCGTCAGTGTCCTGCTGATGCCAGTCACATGCATATCGAAGGCCTTCGCCTTGCGTGCGATATCCTGAGCAATGGCGCCTGCACCCAAAATAACGAGATGCTTTCCTGCAAGATTATTCATACCCGAGGCAAGTTCGTCGCGCGCCCAGTCGCGCCGTGCAAATGCGCGTTCGCTCTGTCTGATCTGGCGCACTAGTCCCAGCATCAGCGACAGCGCATGTTCGGCGACCGCAAAGGCGCGCAGTCCCGCCAGGTTGGTGACGACAACGCCGCCTGGCAATCCGCTGGCCACCGCCTTGTCGATGCCTGAAGTAATAAACTGAATCCATTTCAATGCACCGCCATGCGTGCGGATGAGCGCAGCGGCGTCAGGTTCGTAACAGCGATTAGCTGTGATGAGAATTTCGACGCCCGGCAATTTACGGGGCAATTCCTTTGCCTCACATGCGTAATCGAGATGGATCTGCGGAAATGCGCGCATCGCTGCTCTGAATTGTTGTTCGTTGGCGTGCGGACTGAAAAGCAGTGCTTTCATATGAAGGATCGTCTTTCGGTTTTACGCGGCTATGGTTGCGGCCAAGTATGATGCGGCTGCCCGGCAAGCGCCAGTGGCGTGCTCAGAGTGTCGCTTTACGAACCCCGAATCCCTCTTGCTAACTTTCGATCAGCTTGTCACGTTTGGCCAGCGCCGGGAAAAGCTTGAACCACAGCGCCGCGAAAACCATGGTCGTAACGCCGCCGATCACAATGGCCGGAATCGTCCCGAAGGCCGCCGCTGAAAGACCGGCGCGGAATTCACCCAGATCGCCGGTTGCGCCGATGAAGATTGAGTTCACCGCCGCCACGCGTCCGCGCATCTCGTCCGGCGTTTCGGCCTGCACCATGGTGTGCCGGATCACCACGCTTACCATATCGGTCGCGCCGATCAGTGCGAGCAGCAGGATGGAAACCCACAGCCATTGCGACAGGCCAAACAGGGTAATCAGCAGGCCGTAGAGGGCGACGGAAATCAGCATGGCGCGGCCAGCCCGCGATTTGACCGGATAGCGCGCCACGACAGCCGACATGATAATCGCGCCCACCGCCGGGCTTGCGCGCAGCAGGCCGAGCGCATCGGGTCCGGCCTGCAAAATATCCTTGACGATGACCGGCAGCAGCGCATTGATGCCGCCGAACAGCACCGCCACGCAATCCAGCGAGACTGCGCCAAACATCACCGGCTTGGCCCACATGAATGTGAAGCCGGCAAGCAATGTCTCCATGCTGATGGGGCCGCGCCCGGCTTTAGGCGGATCAAGCGGCGTGCGCAGAACCCACGCGCAGACTGCCGCAATGGCGAAGATCGCTGCTGCCGTGATGAACACCACGCGCGTGCCCGCGAAAGCATAAAGCAAACCGCCGATCACCGGCCCGGCGATGGTCGCCATATGCCAGCTGGAGGTATACCAGGTCACCGCATTGGCAAGATGTTCGCGCGGCACAAGGTTGGGCGTGATCGCCTGTGAGGCCGGATTGGCGAACGCCCGCCCGATGCCCATGAAAACAGTGACCACATAAATCAGCCAGACGGGGACGGTTCCGTAAAACACCGCAACCGACAAAACCGCCATCGCCGCAGCGCAAAGCCAATAGGACAATACGACGATGAGCTTGCGATTATAAGTATCGGCGACATGGCCGGTCACCAGCGCAAAAACAATCGAGGGAAGAAAGGCGAACAATCCCGCCAGAGCCAGCGCCACCGTGCTGCCGGTCGTATCATAGAGATACCAGCCGATGCCAACCGTCTTGATCTGATAGGCGATGCCGGAGAGAAAACGATAACTGACCCAAAAACTAAAATCGCGGTAGGCGAATGCGGCGAGGGAGGAGCTAGGTTTGTCTTCTTGAGCGGGACTTGGTGTCATTTTTCTTGGTCATCCAGCAAAGCGCGATACGCATATGCGGGATCGCGCGGGGTGACGTTGCAGCGTGAGGCAACAGCCAAGTTGGGTCAAGGAAATTTGGATTGTTGAAATACAAGACCTGGCCCCGACTCTTTATGAGCGTCGGGCCAGGGGCAAGTTCAGCAAAAGATTCTGGGGTTTCAACTTGAGCCGGCCATTTTCATCCATCGCCATTGCCAGGTAGACCGGTCGCCCCGCCACCTCGGCCAGCATGTCGGCCGGGGTGACGAACTCCAGGCGGAACAAGCACATCAGACGCTTCATGCGGTCTTCGTTGACCTCGGCTCCGGTGTACATGTCGTTCAGAATGCTGCTGGCCTGCGCATCCAGCCCGACATGCCAGACCCAGTGCTCGTCCACGATCTCGCGGTCGGTCTGGATGCGCACCGGCAGCTGCAGGAAATGCGCAATCCAGCGCTCCAGCACACGGCACAAGCCATCCAGCACCGGTTGACCATGGTTGAGCCGCAACACCAGATCAAAGTGTTCGCTGCGCGACCAATAGTCCTCCTGGTTGTCCTCGCTCAGCACATCGAGGTCAACGCTGCGCAGCGGCACGCCGCCTTGTTGGAGCATCTCGTCGATCGAGGCAAAACCGACGAAGATGGCGGAGCGCTGGACGGTTTCGTCATCGGCCGCCATCACCGCGCCGTCTTCCAGAATGGAGATTTTCTGGGCTCGAAACAGCATCTCGGCCGCGCGCACCTCCAGCGCGGTCACGCCCTCCTCCCCCGCTGCGTGGCCCAGCACGTGGCGCAGCAGAACCTGGGTGAGCTGCTGCACCAGCAGCGGTGCCACATCCACGCCCTCACCCTGAAACAAGGCCAGGTAGCTGGCCTCCAGCGTGGGCGCAGCCAGCAGGCGGGCCCGAAAGCGCAACCAGACGGCGTAGTTGTCCGCCGCATCGCGGTCCTTGATGGCCGCCAGTTCGGCCTGCGCCACCTCACGCCGGGGCACTTGCAGCAATTGCCTGTGCAGCGCCAACTCAGCGGCGCACGACGAGGCGATGGGCGCCACGTCGGGACGCTCCAGCAGGTGCCGCAAAAACTCGTCGGTGACGACCAGATGGCCGTTGGCATCCTGATCCAGCAGGCGGTAACCGCATGAGGGCCAAAAGTCCCGCCCGGCAGGTGTCAAGATAAGTTCCTCACGCACGAACTTCTCCTTCGCCCAGCACCCATTTGGCGGCATAGATGGCGCTGATTTTGGGCAGAAAGTCTGATGCCACGCCGCGCGCCACCAGCAAACTCTCGGCCGCATTGCACGGACTGTATAGGAACAGAAAATTCAACCGCATGAGCCCAAGTATCTCACCGCATCGCGTCCTCAGAAAACGTGTTTACCCGCAGACGGCAGGCTGACTCTGCCCAAGAATTTTTGCCCCATTGGATTGGATTGGTTTGCCATGTCCCAATCCAGCTCGCCCAGCACC
>JBCKNC010000033.1:0-24230 GCA_038902915.1 Polaromonas sp. | reverse complement strand
GCGCGCCTTGACAATGCCACGCGCTGCGTTCTTGGCGGCCAGCAGCGCCTTGCGCGGATCGAACTCGCTGGGTTGCTGGGCAAAGGCTTGGCGCATGGCGCCGGTCATGGCCAGGCGGATGTCGGTGTCGATGTTGATCTTGCGCACACCGCTCTTGATGCCGCGCTGGATTTCTTCTACGGGCACGCCATAGGTTTCCTTGATGTCACCGCCAAACTGGCGAATGATTTCCAGCCACTCCTGCGGCACGCTGGAAGAGCCGTGCATCACCAGATGGGTGTTGGGAATCTGGGCGTGAATGGCGACGATGAGGTCCATGGCCAGAATGTCGCCCGTGGGTTTGCGGGTGAACTTGTAGGCGCCGTGGCTGGTGCCGATGGCAATGGCCAGCGCATCGACGCCGGTTTTTTCGACAAAGTCTTTGGCCTGCACCGGGTCGGTCAGCATCATGTCATGCGTCAGTTTGCCCACCGCGCCGATGCCGTCTTCTTCGCCGGCTTCGCCGGTTTCGAGCGAACCCAGGCAACCCAACTCGCCCTCCACCGACACGCCGATGGGATGCGACAACTCGCACACGCGGCGCGTGATGTCGACGTTGTACTCGTAGCTGGCGGGCGTCTTGCCATCGCTCATGAGCGAGCCGTCCATCATCACGCTGGTAAAGCCCGAGCGAATCGACTGCTGGCACACCGCGGCCGAGGTGCCGTGGTCCTGGTGCAGCACCACCGGAATGTCAGGGTGCGACTCGACGGCCGCCAGCATCATGTGGCGCAGGTAGGCTTCACCGGCGTATTTGCGGGCGCCGGCCGAAGCCTGCAGAATGACCGGGCTGTTGGTCTCCTGCGCCGCTTCCATGATGGCGACGATCTGCTCGAGGTTGTTGACGTTGAACGCGGGCACGCCGTAGCCGTTTTCGGCAGCGTGATCCAGCACTTGGCGAAGGGAAACAAAAGCCATGAAAATCTCCTGATAATTTAAGTAAAAACAGCCTCTAGCCCTTGCACCACAAGCGCAAGCAGCTACTAAATAAATAGCATATTACTCTGCCGCCCGGTTCTGCAAGATCTCGAAGGCGGGCAGCGTCTTGCCTTCCAGCACTTCCAGAAAAGCACCGCCGCCGGTGGAGATATAGCCCACTTGCTTTTCGATGCCGTACTTGGCAATGGCCGCCAGCGTATCGCCACCCCCGGCAATGCTGAAGGCGTTTGATTCGGCGATGGCTTGGGCGATTGCTTTCGTGCCGTTCTCGAACGCAGCAAACTCGAATACGCCCACCGGACCATTCCACACTATGGTGCCCGCCTGCTTGAGCTGCTCTGCCAGTTTCCTGGCGGTTTCGGGCCCGATGTCCAGAATCAGATCGTCGTCCTGCACTTCGCTGGCTTGCTTGACCTCAGCTTTTGCACCAGCGCTGAAAGTTTTGGCGGTGACCACATCGGTGGGAATAGGCACTTCCGCGCCGCGCGCTTTCATGGCCTCGATGACGGCTTTGGCTTGACCCACCAAGCCAGGTTCGGCTAGGCTTTTGCCGATGTTCAGGCCGACGGCCAACATGAAGGTGTTGGCAATGCCGCCACCCACAATCAGCTGATCGACATTCTTGGCCAAGGCTTGCAGAATGGTGAGTTTGCTCGATACCTTGGAGCCCGCCACGATCGCCACCAACGGGCGCTTCGGCGCGGCCAATGCCTTGCTGATGGCGTCAATCTCGGCCGCCAACAGCGGACCGGCACAGGCAATCGGCGCGTACTGGGCAATGCCGTAGGTGGTGCCTTCTATGCGATGCGCGGTGCCGAAGGCGTCATGCACGAAAATGTCGCACAGGGAGCCAAGTTTTTTCGCCAGCACCGGGTCGTTCTTTTTCTCGCCGACGTTGACGCGGCAGTTTTCCAGCAGCACAACCTGGCCGGGTTGAACCTGAACACCGTCAACCCAGTTCGAGACGAGGGGTACGTCACGGCCCAGCAGTTCACCCAGGCGCTTGGCCACGGGTGCCAGCGAATCCTCGGGTTTGAACGCACCTTCGGTCGGGCGGCCCAGGTGGCTGGTGACCATGACGGCGGCCCCGGCATCGAGTGCCATGCGGATGCAGGGCAGGGAGGCGCGGATGCGGGTGTCTTCGGTAATGCGGCCACTGGCGTCTTGCGGCACGTTGAGGTCGGCACGGATGAAGACGCGCAGTCCTGGCACGCGGCCCTGCGCGCACAGGTCTTGGAAGCGGAGGAAGTTCATGGCTAGATCCAAATGTTTCTGAATAAATTAGTGGCCAAGTAGAGCCGAAAAATCCTGCATCACCCGATCCGGGTTGCAGGCCTCGATGGGCTGGCCCATGTTGTAGCCATAGGGCAGCGCCCAGACCGCCACGCCCGCGTTGCGCGCCGTGGCCACATCAATCGACGAGTCACCGACAAACAGCGCGCACTGGCGCGGCACGTCAAACGCTGCCAGACAGCTGTGGATGCCCGCCGGGTCAGGCTTTTTGGTGGGCAGGGTGTCACCGCTGACCACCCGATCAAAGAGTGGCATCAACTGGTGGGCATCCAGCACCGTGGTGGTGTAGCGGCCCTCTTTGTTGGTGACCACCGCCAGCTTCACCCCGCGCTCGCGCAGGGCCGCGAGCACCTCGCGCACTTGAGGGTAGAGCTGGCTGCGGGTGCCACACCGACTCTGGTAGTGCCGGTCAAACTCGGCAGCGATCAGCGCCAGGCTGTCGCTGGCCCGCACCGCGGCTACCTCGATCCGGCCTGCATGGGCCAGCGCCTGGATCAGCAGCTCACGGGTGCCGTGGCCAATCCAGTCATTCACCTGTTGCTGGGTGACCTCGGCCATCTCGAAGTGGCGCAGCGTGTCATTGACGGCGTCACAGATTTCAGGGGCGGTCTCAATCAGCGTGCCGTCCAGATCGAACATGATCAGGTCGAAAGGTTTGTTCATGGCTTGTTCAGGCGGCCCTCTTCTTGCGATCCATCATGCGCCAGATGAAGGGCGTGAAGATCAGTTGCATGGCGAGCTCCATCTTGCCGCCGGGCACGACGATGGTGTTGGCGCGGGACATGAACGAGTCATTGATCATGCTGCGCAGGTACTGGAAGTCGATGCCCTTGGGGTTGGCAAAGCGGATCACCACCATGCTCTCGTCCGGCGACGGAATGTCGCGGGCGATGAAAGGGTTGGAGGTGTCCACCATCGGCACACGCTGGAAATTGACGTGCGTGTGCATGAACTGCGGGCAGATGTAGTTCACGTAGTCGGGCATGCGGCGCAGGATGGTGTCGGTCACCGCCTCGGTGCTGTAGCCGCGCTTGGACTTGTCGCGCCAGAGCTTCTGAATCCATTCCAGATTGATCACCGGCACCACGCCGATCAGCAGGTCCGGGTGCTGCGCGATGTTGACCTCGGGCGTGACCACGGCGCCGTGCAGGCCTTCATAAAACAGCAGGTCGGTGTTGGCGGGCACGTCTTCCCAAGGGGTGAAGGTGCCGGGGTCCTGTTTGTAGGGTGCCGCTTCGTCGGTGTCGTGCAGGTACTTGCGGCGTTTGCCGATGCCGGTGGCGGCGTAGTCATGAAACAGCTGCGCCAACTCGGCAAACAGGTTGTTCTCCGGCCCAAAGTGGCTGAAGTTGTTGTTGCCGGCGGCCTCGGCCTCGGCCGCCTTGGCTTTCATGTCCTTGCGGTCGAAGCGGTGAAAGCTGTCGCCTTCAATCACGGCGGCATTGATCTTTTCGCGGCGGAAGATGCTCTCGAACGTGCGCGTGACCGAGGTGGTGCCCGCACCGCTGGATCCGGTGATGGAAATAATGGGGTGGCGTTCAGACATGGTGGCGTCTCCGTAAGTTAAAAATCTGGGTCAACATCATCTTTACCCCAAAAAAAAGGGCCGGAAGCTATCAAATCAATAGCAATCGAAGAACATCTGTAGCAACTGCTACATCAGGCGCGAAACAGGCTGCGCTCGACAAACAGCGGGTTGCACAGCTCGGCAGGCAGGGGCTCGGCGTGGTAACGCTCGATGCGCTCGACCTCGTTTTTGGAGCCGAACACCAGGCCTATGCGCTGGTGCAGCGACGTGGGCTGAACGTCCAGCACGGGTTCGCGGCCAGTGGAAGCACGGCCACCGGCCTGCTCCATGATCAAGCCAATCGGATTGGCCTCGTACAGCAGGCGCAGACGGCCCGGCTTAGACATGTCCTTGGTATCACGCGGGTACAGGAAAACACCGCCGCGCATCAGGATGCGATGGGCCTCGGCCACCATGCTAGCAATCCAGCGCATGTTGAAATCCTTGCAGCGCGAGCCCGTCTTGCCGGCCAGGCATTCGTCCACGTAGCGTTTGACCGGCGCCTCCCAAAAACGGCTGTTGGAGGCGTTGATGGCGAATTCCTGCGTATCTTGCGGAATCTGCATCATCGGGTGCGTCAGCATGAACTCGCCCAGATTCGGGTCCAGCGTGAAGCCATTGACCCCATTGCCCACGGTCAGCACCATCATGGTGCTGGGGCCATACAGGGCGTAGCCGGCAGCCAGCTGCTTGGCACCTGGCTGAAAGAAGTCCGCGTCCACCACATCGCGGCCGCTGTCAATCACCTCCTGCGGTGCGCGCAAAATCGAGAAGATGCTGCCCACCGACATATTCACGTCGATGTTGCTGGAGCCATCCAGCGGGTCAAACACAATGAGGTACTTGCCACGCGGGTACTGCCCCGGTATCTGATACGGCAGGTCCATCTCTTCTGATGCCATGCCCGCCAAGTGACCCGACCACTCCGTGCGCTGCATGAAGACATCATTGCTCAGCACATCCAGTTTTTTCTGGGTTTCGCCTTGCACGTTGACCGAGCCACCTGCCTCGGCAGCGTGGTTGCCCATGGTGCCACCCAACTCGCCAAAGGCAACTGCGCGCGCAATGGCTTTGCAGGCGATGGCCACGTCCAGAATCAGGGCGTTGAAGTCGCCGCCAGCGCTGGGGAAGCGGCGGCGCTCTTCAATCAGGAATTGCGTCAAGGTGGAGCGTTGGGTCAATAGCATGGGAATTCTTCTGAAAGTTGAAAATTTGGTGAGGCTTAGGGCTCGTTGAGGAATAAGCTGTGCATTTGGGCGTCGGATTTGGGATGCAAGAGTTTTTGGGGTCAGAGCCCAAATTCACCGAGCCTACGGCTCGCCCGGAGGGCGCGGTGCGATGCACCGCAGCGAAATTGGTGTCTGACCCCAATAACTCTTGCTCTGCCAAACAAGCGATTTGCAACAACGCAGGGCACCCAAAACTGACGATCCAAATGTGCATGTTATTTCTTGACGAGCCCTTAGTGCCCGGCGGCCTGGCAGCGCAATTCGCGCATCACGCCAAAATAGCCACCGTCGGCATCGGGGGCGCCAAACACGGCGCTGCCCGCCACGCAGGTGTCGGCCCCAGCGCGCACGATCTCTGCGATATTGTCGGTCTTCACGCCGCCATCGACTTCCAACCAGATCGGCTGCCCTCCGGCGGCGGTGTGCGCGTCGATTTTTTGCCGCACAGTACGCAATTTTGCCAGCGTACCGGGAATGAACTTCTGCCCGCCAAAGCCGGGGTTCACGCTCATGAGCAAGATGATGTCGAGCTTGTCCATCACCTCATCGAGCCAGTGCACCGAGGTGGCCGGATTCAGCACGATGCCGGCCTTGCAGCCGTGGTCGCGTATCAGTTGCAGCGTGCGGTCCACATGGCGGCTGGCCTCGGGGTGGAAGGTGATGAGGTTGGCACCGGCCTTGGCAAACAGCGGAATCAGCGCATCCACCGGCTCGACCATCAGGTGCACGTCGATAGGAATCTGTACGTGCGGGCGAATCGCCTCGCACACCAGCGGGCCGATGGTCAGGTTGGGCACGTAGTGGTTGTCCATCACGTCGAAATGCACCAGATCGGCGCCGGCCGCCTCTATGGCGCGCACCTCCTCGCCCAGGCGGGCAAAGTCGGCTGACAGGATGGAGGGAGCAATGCGAAGGGTTGGAGTCATGACAATCTCTTGGACTGGGAAAGATGCACTAGGCATGCCAGGTGCGCAAATCGGCCACCGTGGTGCCCAGCAGATCGGGCAAAATGCGCAGCGCACCGGTGAAATCGTGGTGAGCCGTGAAGCTGTTGGGCGTGATCACGCTCGCCAGTCCCGCTCCGATGGCCGCCTTCAAGCCGTTGGCCGAGTCCTCAAAGGCCAGACACTCGGTCGCCGGCAACTGCAGCCGCTTCAGGGTTTGCAGATACACCTGCGGATGGGGCTTCTTGCGCGGCGCGGTGGAGGCGTCCTCGATGACTACGAAGTACTGCATCCAGTCCGGACCAATGGCCGAGCGCAGCAGCGCCACGATGTTGACCGGTGAGGTGGTCGTGGCAATGGCTAGGCGCAGCCCCTCCTGATACGCCGACTCGATCAGCCGCAGCACGCCGGGCCGCAACTGCACGGCGCCTTCCTGCACCGCGCGCTCGTAGGCGGCGGTCTTGATCTCGTGCATGCGCGCTACCGTGTCCTGCACGCCCGCGCCGTCAATGTCCTTGAGGTCCGGCTGAACCTGGCGCCAGTAGTGCAGGATGCGCTCCTTGCCGCCAGAAACCTCGAGCAGCCGGGTATAGAGCGCCTCATCCCAATGCCAGCCCATACCCACCTCAGCAAAGGCGTGATTGAAAGCGGCACGGTGCGCACGCTCGGTATCAGCCAAGGTGCCATCGACATCAAAAATAAGGGCGTGAAGCATACCAATCCATCTTCCAAAAACATCGCTTGGGCTAGGAGCCTGTCGGACTTTGGGAGCATCGGCTGCAAAAACGCCGCAGCGGTCCATTTTTCACCGGCTTTTTGTCTTAGGAAATGGGGGTCAGACACCAATTTCGCTGCGGCGCATCGCGCCGCCCCTGCGGGCGAGCCAAAGGCTCGGCGAATTTGGGCTCTGACCCCCAATTCCTTCTGCAAATCCGGCAAAAACTGTCCTCGCTGGGGCTCTTTTTCGCTATCGACGCCCAAAGCCCGACAGGCTTCTAGGACAAGGATGAACTATAAGCAGTGACTTGAATAAGGTAAATTCACAATTTATTGATTTTGAATTAAGCTACTACTTAATGAAAAACGCCACTTTTCGACAACTAAGGGTTTTCACCGAGGTCGCCCGGCACCTGAGCTTCGCCCGCGCGGCCGAGGCGCTGCACCTGACCCCGCCGGCCGTGACCATGCAGATCAAAGAGCTGGAGCGGCATGTCGGCCTGCCCCTGTTCGATCGCAGTGGCCGGCAGGTGACGCTGACCACGGCGGGCGAGTACATGCTGGTCTATGCCCGCAAAATGCTCGCCACGCTCAAGGACGCCGAGGATGCCGCCGCCCGGCTGCAGCGGCTGGAAGTCGGCACGCTGACCATCGGCATGGTCAGCACCGCCAATTACTTCCTGCCCCGGCTGCTGGCGGAATTCCAGCGCGAGCACGAAGGCATCGAGCTCAAGCTAGCGGTGGGTAACCGCGAACAGCTCGTCAAGATGCTGCACGGCAACGAGGTGGACATTGCGATCATGGGACGCCCCCCAACCGAGCTGGCCACCCGGGCCGAACCCTTTGCCGCCCACCCCCATGTATTTGTGGCGCCCACCGATCACCCGCTGCTCAAGATCGGGCATCCCACCGCCGAAGCCATGCTGCCCTACGGTTTTATTCTGCGCGAACGCGGATCGGGCACGCGCGCATTGATGGAAAAGTTCTTCGAGCACTTGCGCATGGAGCCGCGCGTGGTCATGGAGCTGGCCAGTAACGAGACCATCAAGCAGGCCGCGATGGCCGGCATGGGCCTGAGTTTCCTCTCGCTGCACACCATTGGCCTGGAGCTGGAGCACAAGCTGATCGCCGTGCTGGACGTTCCAGGCACCCCCATCGTGCGCGCCTGGAACGTGGTGCACACCTTGTCCAAGCTGCTCTCACCGGCGGCCGAAGCGTTTCGCTATTTCGTGCTGGAGCGAGGGGAAAGCCGGCTGGCCGAGAAGTACGGCAGCTTCATGCTGCTGCCGGGCTGAGGCCGCTCAATCGTCGTCGCCCAGCGGGCCGCTTCAATGGCCGCGCCGTGGATGCGGGCCGTAAGACTCCCACGCTAGGTGCGGGGCAAAAAACGGCTACCCATCTGGAGTATGGTTGCGCGCGCTTTTTCGGGTTGTAATCCACACTGTTTCCGTAATGAACTCCGAAACGAATCTCTCATTAAGACAATCTTGTACTCCCTGGCTTTGTTCATCCGCCTGAACGCAGTTGTGACCTCCTCGGGCACCTCTTGGGCCCGGCTCAATCCCTATCGATGATCATGAAGCGTTTCTTTCCCTTTCTCCGGTGGTGGCCCTATGGTCGTCAGGTAATTCGCGCAGACTTGCTAGCTGGCCTGACCGTCGCCTTGGTGCTGATTCCCCAGTCCATGGCCTATGCGCAGCTTGCTGGCCTGCCCGCGTACTACGGCCTGTATGCGGCTTTTTTACCAGTCGCTGTTGCAGCTCTTTGGGGTAGCTCCAACCAGTTAGGGACGGGGCCCGTAGCGGTGGTTTCTTTGCTGACCGCTTCGACGCTGGCAAGCATCGCACAACCCGGATCGGACACTTACATTTCATTGGCCATCGCATTGGCACTGGCCGTTGGCATCATTCAGCTAACGCTGGGCTTGCTGAAGTTGGGCGTGATTGTCAATTTCCTGTCGCACCCTGTGATCGTCGGCTTCACGAATGCGGCGGCCCTGATCATCGCGATGTCCCAGGTCAGCAAGTTGCTCGGCGTAACAATGCCTAAGAGCGAGCATTTCTTACGCGACGTTGGTGGCGTTCTTGGTCAGTGGGGAGATACGCACGGGCCCACGTTGGCACTGGGCTTGCTCGCAGTTGGAATAATGTGGAGCTTGAAGAAGTGGGCACCCAAGTTGCCGGGCATCTTGATCGCCGTGGTGATTACCACGCTGCTGTCATGGGGCACAAAATTTGAAAACAACGTGGATGGCATTCTGGCGCAAATCAAGGATCCTGAACTCAAGGCGCTGGTCGAGCAAGTTGACCAGATGGTCGCGCGCCTGGATGAGTCGGGCCGACAGCAATCCAAGCTGACCCAACAAGTTAAGACGCTCATCAAGAGTGATGGGCCAGGCAACGTGGCCACCATCCGGGCCCAGGGTGATCTGGCCATACTGCTTGCTCAGATCAAGGTACAAAACGCGCAAGGGGAGCAACTCCGTGGAAATTTGCGCCAGCTTCGCGTGGTGCGTGAAGTGGATGCCTCGGGGACCACGATAGCGCTGTATGCCAAGGGCCACGCACCGCCGGGCGCACATCTGGCTGATGCCAGCTACCACGTGCGAGGTGTTGCCAAAGGAATGTTCCGCTTGCAAGGCGGCGGTGAAGTGGTGGGGAAAATACCTCAGGGGCTACCCGACATCAAGATTCCAGATGTCACCTGGAGCAGTCTTATGTCCCTTCTCTCTGCGGCCATCGTCATTTCGTTGGTCGGTTTCATGGAGGCCATCTCGATTGCCAAAGCTGTTGCGGCGAAAACGCGTCAGCGCATCGACCCGAATCAGGAGCTGATCGGGCAAGGACTGGCTAATATTGTCGGCAGTTTCAACCAATCCTATCCCGTCTCCGGGTCATTTTCCCGAACGGCGGTTAATAACGACGCTGGCGCGAAAACCGGCATGTCGTCGGTCTTCACTGCCATCATAGTGCTGGTGGCTTTGTTGTACCTAACCCCACTCCTGTACCACCTGCCTCAAGCCGTGCTGGGGGGAATCATCATCATGGCCGTGATCGGACTCATCAACGTCCAGGCCATGAAGCATGCTTGGCAAGCCAGCCGACATGACGGCGTCGCCGCCGTAGTGGCATTTGGCGCGACCTTGGCATTTGCGCCACATCTGGAGACCGGAATCATGATGGGCATGGTGCTGTCATTGGGCTTGTACCTGTATCGCACCATGACTCCGCGAGTCGCAATTTTGGGCCGTCACCGCGACGGCGCGTTGCGCGACACCCTGGCTCATGCGAACTTACCCACCAGCAAACACATCGTTGCCATTCGATTTGACGGATCGCTGTACTTTGCCAACGTGAGCTACTTTGAAGATGCGGTGCTGGAAGCCGTTGCCAATCATCCGGACGCCAAGGTCGTCCTGGTTGTGGGCAATGGCATTAATCAGCTCGATGCCTCGGGTGAAGAGGTCATTCACCACCTATTGGATCGACTGAAAGACGCTGGCGTTTCATTGGTTTTCAGCGGCCTGAAGAAGCAAGTGCTGGATGTCATGCGGGCTACCGGTTTGCTGGACGCCATTGGCTCCACCAACCTGTTTCCGACCGCGGACCTGGCGATTGCGAACATCTATCAGCGATTGGGGGTCTCCACGTTAAACGATCCTTTCTTCGTTGGGACAGCGCCATAGCAGCACCGACGTCGCACTTCTTCCATACTTCGCTCCATCCATGTCCTCCTCAACCTACCGCTCGTTGGTTACCGCTGCTCAAGGCTACTCTGTGGGCACTCTCAGGGCAGATCTAACGGCCGGCCTGATCGTGGCGGTGATCTCGATTCCCTTGGGACTTGCCTTTGCCATTGCCTCAGGCGCGACACCCATCCAGGGCCTGCTGACTTCAGTCGTGGCGGGTGCGTTGGTTGCCGTATTTGGAGGTTCCCGATTTCAAATTGCAGGCGCTGCTGCCGCCTTGATTCCGGTGTTGGCCGCCATCTCGTTAAAAGCCACACACGGCTTTCAGGACGTGATGATTGCCGGCATGATGGCAGGCGTGCTGCTGATGCTCATGGGGTGGCTGCGTTTTGGCAAGTTGATCGAATACATACCCTATCCGGTCGTGCTGGGCTTTACCTCAGGCATTGCCATCAGCATTGTCGCCACGCAACTCAATAATCTGTTTGGTTTGGTACAACGCACACCAGCTGGTGAGCCCATCGTCGGCAGCACCGGCCTCATACAGCGCCTGCCATCGCATGAGTTTTTCCACGAGAACCTGCTGGAAACGCTGCACCATCTCGGCTCCATCAACAACTGGTCGGTACTGCTGGCCTGCATTACCCTCGCGGCCATTCTCTTTGGCCCCAGGCTACCCACCCTCAAGCGCGTTCCCGGAGCGCTCATTGGGTTGGTGGTTGGAACAAGCGTGGCCACGCTGCTCGGGTTTCCAGTCGAAACCATTTCAAGCCTGTTTGGCGCGGTACCCTCAACCCTGCCGTCGCCAAATTTGCCCGATGTCAGCTTTTCGCGCTTGCTCGAACTGGTTCGACCGGCATTCACCATTGCGGTCTTGATCGGCGTTGAATCGCTGTTGTCGGCTGTGGTAGCCGACAACATGAGCGGCGACCGGCATGACTCCAACCGTGAACTTCTCGCCCAGGGTGCGGCCAACCTGCTGTCGCCCCTAATGGGCGGCATGCCTGCCGCCGGGGTCATTGCCCGCACCGGCACAAACATCCTAAGCGGTGCGCGTACCCGTATGGCAGGACTCTCGCATGCCATTTTTGTACTTCTCATCATTTTGCTGGCCGCACCGTTGGCCAGCCAGGTTCCGATGGCCGTGCTGGCTGCCATTTTGGTGGTCGTAGCCAGTCGCCTGGGCGAATTCACACACGCCAGACATCTCCTGCAACACGCGCCTCGGGCGGATCGCGCGGTCTATCTGGCTACGGCTCTACTCACTGTTTTCATCGACCTGACCGTGGCCATTGAAGTCGGCATGGTGCTGGCCTCGTTTTTATTCATCAAGCACATGAGTGAGAACATTCCGGAAGAAATAGACCTCGCAGGCAACACCAGCTACGCCGGGTTGGCCAAACAAGGCGTGTGCCCGCAAGTGCTTTTTCACGAGGCCCACGGCGCCTTGTTTTTTGGGGTTGCGAAGGCCTTTGAGCGAAAAATACGGAGTTCGATGACCGATCGCAAACCTGCCGTGTACGTGCTGCGCATGTTGAAGGTATCCATGATGGACACGACCGGGCAGCGTGCGCTGGAAGGGGTCTTGCACCAAGCCCAGCGCGAGGGGCAACACGTCATCTTCACCCGCGCCAATGCCCAAGTGGCCAGTATGCTTGGAGACCTACAGGCAGATGGCCTGTTGGCAGCTGATGCCATCGTGACCGACACCGATCAGGCCATCCGAAGTGCCATGCGCCACATGGATCCTGATGTGTGCGCCCATTGCACCAGTCGGATATTCGGTGAATGCGTGCGACAGCCGAACAACATTGGGACGGATCTCAGCGTTCCGAACGCGACCCTGGTATGAAGGCCATCTGTTGCCGGGCTGATTCCATTTCCAGATCAATACGATATGTTGTTGCTTCGCCTTGTCGTGGGTTTTTGGGGTCAGAGCCCAAATTCGCCGAGCCTTTGGCTCGCCCGTAGGGTGCAGTGCTTGCACTGCAGCGAAATTGGTGTCTGACCCCAATAACCCACGCCTAATCTCCTATCGATCTGAAAATGGAATGAGGCTGCTCAATCGTCGTCACCCAGGCGGTTGCCCACTTCTTTGAGGGCAAATTAAGCCCGTTTTGCCTGGCCTACAGCCTCAATGGCCTTGACGTAAATCGCCTCCAGGCTTTCCTGCCCGGTGACGCTCATGTGCAAGTCCTTCAACAGGCCGTCATGCAAACCATACACCCAGCCATGCAGGGTCACGGACTGGCCGCGGTCCCATGCGTCCTGCAGCACCGTACTTTTCGCCACATTGACCACCTGCTCGATCACATTGAGTTCGACCAGCGCATCATGTCGGGCATGCTCGGGGAGTGTGTCGAGCAGGGTGCGGTGGCGATCGCGTACATCCTGAATATGACGCAGCCAGTTGTCGGCCAGGCCGATGCGCACGCCTTCCAGCGCCGCCTGCACACCCGAGCAGCCGTAGTGGCCCACAACCATCACATGCTGAACCTTGAGCATCTCCACCGCGAACTGCACGGTGGACAGGGCATTGAGGTCGGAATGCACCACCAGATTGGCCACGTTGCGATGCACAAACACCTCGCCCGGCTCCAGGCCGGTGATCTGGTTGGCGGGCACGCGGCTGTCCGAGCAGCCGATCCACATGTACTTGGGCTTTTGCTGCGACTGCAGGTTGGTGAAGAAGCCCGGACGTTCACGTTCCATCTGCGCAGCCCAGGCGCGGTTGTGGGCGAAGAGGTCTTGAATGGAGGACATAGCTTCTATTTTCACCTACCGAGAGGTTCAAGCGTTTTGGAACACGCGGCTGGCCAGAAAGTCTTGCGCCTCCAGCGTTGTCAAGTCTTGCGCTGTCAGCTCACGCTCACGGTCGGCAAACAGACGGCTGGCCTGGCGCAGGCGGGCGCGGTCCAGCGCATTGCGAACGCTGCGGGCATTGGCAAAATGCGGCTGCGGGATGCGCAGCTGCAGATAGCGCTCAAACGCCTCAGCAGCCCCAGCGCCGAAGCTGTAGTTCTGCGTGGCCAGCATTTTCTGCGAAATTTGCATCAGCTCGGGCGCTGAGTAGTCGGGGAAATCAAGGTGATGCGCGATGCGTGAGCTCATGCCGGGGTTGCTCTGGAAAAAAGTGTCCATACGGTCTTTGTAGCCCGCGAGAATCACCACCAGGTCGTCGCGCTGGTTTTCCATGACTTGCAGCAATATCTCTATAGATTCGGCGCCGTAGTCACGCTCGTTTTCCGGCTTGTATAGGTAATAGGCCTCATCTATGAACAGCACGCCACCCATGGCTTTTTTCAGAACTTCTTTGGTTTTGGGTGCGGTATGGCCGATGTACTGACCCACCAGATCGTCACGCGTCACCGCCACCAGATGGCCTTTGCGCACATAGCCGAGCCGGTGCAATATGGTCGCCATGCGCAAAGCCACGGTCGTCTTGCCGGTACCGGGGTTACCGGTAAAGCACATGTGCAGGCTGGGTGCCTGCGCTGTCAGACCAAGGTTGATGCGCAGCTTGTCGATCACCAGCAGCGCGGCAATATCACGTATGCGCGTCTTGACCGGAGCCAGACCTACCAGCTCATCGTCCAGCTCTTGCAGAACCGCCTCCACCTGTGAGTCCGCCAGCACTTGAGCCACTGAACGGGCCGTGCACGCGCCGGCGACTGGTGCAGTTTCGCCTGCCAACACTGTGGCCGGCTGTCCAGAAATTGAATGCGATGATGAGTTCATGGTGAAAATTGCCTGTGGGCGTTGACTTTCTGGCTTGACTCCCGTCTCAGCGCTTCCTAATAATAAAGAATAAAGGAAGAGCTGGGGCGAGGAGCCGGATTAAGCCTGTTAGTAACGCTCGCCTTCCGGCTTGTCGGTTGCGTAAGAGCGGATGGTGTAGCGCATGGTGCGGCCCTCCGTCTCCTGACGCACCAGACCGAAGCCCGGCTCTGTCTTGGGACGGTTCACGATGTACGACATGGTGATGCTTTCCACGCCACGCACCGAACTGAACGCAGTGACGCGGATGTAGTGACTGGGGAACGTCTTACGGCAGTTGTTGATCTCCATCAAAATCCCTGCGGGGTCTTTGAGGTCGAACATCGGCTTGCCGAACATTTCCCAGTAAGTGTTACGCGGATGCGGATCATCGGTGTATTCGATGCCGAGCGCCCAACCCTTGCTCAATGCATATTTAACTTGCGCGGTGATTTGCACATCCGTCAGGTCGGGCAGATACGAAAACTGTCCCTGCGTGACGCGATTGCCATGATTGGTCATCATAAGAGTTTTTCCTTCAGAAATTAGTTAAACGCTACTGGTGGCGGTCGGCACATAGTCCGGGCTATCGGTGGACTCGTAGTTGAAGCTGATGTCCTTCCAGGTGTCCAGACCGGCCCTGAGCGGAGCGCACCACTTGGCGGCATCAGCCAGAATCTGCGGGCCTTCGTTCCAGATATCACGGCCTTCGTTGCGTGCCATGATCATGACTTCCAGCGCGGTGCGGTTTGCAATTGCACCGGCCTGAATACCATCAGGATGGCCGATGGTGCCGCCACCAAACTGCAACACCACGTCGTCACCCAGGTAATGCAGCAACTGGTGCATCTGACCGGCATGAATGCCGCCGGAGGCCACCGGCATTACCTTGTTCATCGAAGCCCATTCCTGCTCAAAGAACAGACCCTTTTCCAAGCAGACGGGCGTGTGCGTATCGAGCAATGTATCGTAGTAGCCACGGATCATCATCGGATCGCCTTCCAACTTGCCGACCACGGTGCCGGCATGGATGTGATCCACCCCCGCCATACGCATCCACTTGCAAATCACGCGGAAACTCATGCCGTGATTTTTCTGACGCGAGTAGGTCGAGTTACCCGCACGGTGCAAGTGCAGGATCATGTCGTTCTTACGCGCCCAGATCGCCATCGACTGAATTGCGCTGTAACCGATCACCAGGTCGATCATGATGATGATGGAACCCAAGGATTTAGCGAATTCAGCACGCAGGTACATCTCTTCCATGGTGCCGGCTGTGACGTTCATGTAGTGACCCTTGACTTCGCCGGTGGCTGCAGAAGCTTTGTTCACGGCATCCATGCAATACAGGAAGCGGTCACGCCAATGCATGAAGGGTTGCGAGTTGATGTTCTCGTCGTCCTTCATGAAGTCCAGTCCGCCTTTGAGGGCTTCGTACACCACGCGCCCATAGTTGCGGCCGGACAGACCTAACTTAGGTTTGGTGGTCGCGCCCAACAGCGGACGACCAAACTTGTCCATCCGCTCGCGCTCGACGACCACGCCAGTGGCGGGGCCTTGGAAGGTCTTCAAGTAAGCGACGGGGATACGCATATCTTCCAAGCGCAGCGCCTTCACAGCCTTCATGCCGAACACGTTACCGATGATGGAAGCGGTCAGGTTGGCGATTGAGTTGCCTTCGAACAAATCCAGATCGTAAGCGATGTAGGCGAAATACTGCTGCTCGGTCTTGGTGCCGGGGCCGGTATTCGGCACGGGGTCCACGCGGTAGGCCTTGGCGCGGTACATTTCGCACGCGGTCAGGCGGTCGGTCCATACCACCGTCCAGGTGGCGGTGGAGGACTCGCCCGCTACGGCAGCAGCGCACTCGTCGGCTTCCACGCCATCTTGCGGGGTCATACGGAACATCGCGAGGACGTCGGTCACTTTGATCTGGTAGTCAGGCTCCCAATAACCCATTTTTTTATACGGGATCACGCCAGACTTGTAGCGCTCTTTGCCTTCTTCCATCGTGTCAGATGCCATGCTTATCTCCAGTTGTTAAAAAAATTAAACCACGCCAAAAAATCGGTTCTTTGCTGCCCAAAGCACCCCAACCGGCTGGGTCTGTCTTGAACTGGTATGGATTGTTGTTCTGGAATGAATTAAATAAAAGTAAAATGTTTTTACCATTACGATATAGTTTTATAAAACATTTAATGCCATGAACCTGCGTCACGCCACCCAGCATCAATTGCGTATTTTTCTGGCCGTCGCCCGCCATAGCAGCTTCGCCCGCGCCGCAGAAGCGCTTCACCTATCTCCCCCCACGCTGTCGCTGCAGGTCAAGCAACTCTCGCAAACCGTGGGGCAACCGCTGTTCGAGCAGTTGGGAAAGAAGATCTATCTGACCGCAGCCGGGCAGACGCTGGCCGCAGCTTGCCAGGACATCGAAAGCCGCATGGAACGGCTGTCACAGGACTTGGCGGCCCTGCAAGGCGTGGAGCGCGGCAGCCTGAAAATCGCCATCCTGACCACGGTGGAGTACACCGTGCCCAAGCTGCTGGGCGGGTTTTGCGCGGCCCATCCCGGCATCGAGGTGGCGATGTTCGTTGGCAACCGCGAAAACCTGCTGCAGCGCTTGGGCCAAAACCAGGACGACCTCTACATCATGGGACAACCGCCGGAGCAGATGGATGTGGTTTGCGAGAACTTCGCCGACAATCCGCTGGTGCTGGTGGCGCCGCCCGAACACCCGCTGGTCGGCCAACGCAACATCCCACCGCAACGGCTGGTGGACGAGCCCTTCATCCTGCGCGAACCCGGCTCTGGCACGCGGCTGACCGCTGAAAAATTCTTCGCCAGCCATGGCGTGGCGCTGAAAAACCGACTTGAAGTGGGCAGTAACGAAGCCATCAAGCAGGCCGTGGCGGGCGGCTTGGGTCTGGCGGTACTGTCGGCGACCACGGTGGTGTCGGAACTGGCGCTCAAGGAGCTTGTGCTACTGGACGTACAGGGTTTCCCGCTGATCCGGCGCTGGCATGTGGTCTATCCCACCGGCAAGCGGCTGTCGGCCGCAGCCAGCGCCTTCAAGGCCTGGCTGTTCGAGCACAGGCCACCTGTTGTGCGCTGAGATTGAAGTTTTTGGGGTCAGAGCCCAAATTCGCCAAGCCTACGGCTCGCCCGGAGGGCGCGGTGCGATGCACCGCAGCGAAATTGGTGTCTGACCCCAATAACTTCCGTTAGGTAGAAGCGTATCCCGGGTTGGGTAACACACCTATCAACTCAGGGTTGTTAAGCTTTCTTGACGTAACTTTGCCGCCTCGAGCTTTGAGCCAGGTCTCGACCACGTCCCAAACCATCTTGTGACCAGCACTCCTGGCTTCCTCAGCCACCGGGCCCCAGCCGGCCACCTTGTATTTCTTGGTCGCTTCAATGGGTCTGCCGTTCAAGCGCATGTTGTCAATGCGCTTGCCCATGGCTGCCAGTGGCGCACAACTGTATTCCAGGCCGCCGACGCGCACCATGTCGCCCCCCTGCTGGTAGTAGGGATCCGGGTTGAACAGGTTGTCGGCCACGTCTTCAAGAATGGTCTTGATGGTTTCGCCGGTCATTTCAGTGACGGTGGCGTAGGAGTAGGTGGTGGCCGTCATGTCCATCAACCATTCGCGCGTGATGGCCTGGCCCGACAGCAGCGACGTGCCCCAGCGGAAACCGGGCGAGAAAGCGATTTCGGCGCCCTGTACATCCATCAGCGCATCGAGAATGAGCTGGTCGCCGGTGCCGCTGAAGTTGCCGAGGCGGTACAGCGTGCCCTCGGTCACAGCCAGCTTTTCAGCCAGCTTGGCTTCATAGGGTCCGCGGATCTTGGTGATGAGGGCATCCATGGCCTGGTCGGCCGGCAGCATGTTGGCGAACACCGGCAACAGCTTGTAGCGGAAGTCTGCCACCTTCTTGTCCTTGACTTCAAAGTCAAGGACAGCCAGGAACTTACCATTCGAGCCGGCGTTGGTCACGATGGTCTTGCCGCCCTTGTTGCTGACGATGGATGCCACGGGCATGCTGTCGTGCGTGTGACCGCCCATGATGGCGTCGATGCCGCTGACGCGGCTGGCCATTTTCAGGTCCACATCCATGCCGTTGTGGCTCAGAACGACGACGACCTGCGCGCCCTTGCCGCGCGCTTCGTCCACCATCTTCTGCATGTTTTCGTCCTGGATGCCAAAGGCCCAGTCGGCCACCATATAGCGCGGGTTGGCAATCGGCGTGTAGGGAAAAGCCTGGCCGATGATGGCGCAGGGCACGCCGTTGATCTCGCGCATCACGTAGGGCTTGAATACCGGGTCGCCGAAGTCATTGGTCTTGATGTTTTGCGCGACGAAATCGACCTTGCCGGCAAAGTCCTTTTCGATGATTTCCTTCACCCGCTCCATGCCCAGGGTGAATTCCCAGTGACCGGTCATGACGTCCACGCCCAGTAGCTTGCAGGCGTCCACCATGTCCTGCCCATTGGTCCACAGCGCCGTGCCGGAGCCCTGCCAGGTGTCGCCGCCGTCGAGCAGCAGCGCGCCGGGGCGGCTGGCCTTCATGCGCTTGACCAGCGTGGCCAGGTGCGCAAAGCCGCCAACCTTGCCGTAGCGCCTGGCGGCTTTTTCGAAGTCGAGGTAGGTCAGCGCGTGAGCCTCTGCCGTGCCGGGGCGTACCTTGGCCACCTTGAGCAAATGCTCGCCCACCAAGTGGGGCAATTTGCCTTTCATTGATCCCACTCCGATCTTGACGCTGGGCTCGCGGAAGTAAATCGGCTTGAGCTGCGCGTGACAATCGGTCATGTGCAGAAAGGACACATTGCCGAACTTCGGGATGTCGTACAGGCCATTGGCTGCCGTGGCGGCATCGGCGTCGGCATAAGCCCCCAAGCCCATGCCGGCCATGGTACCGGCACCCAGTACCTCGAAAAATTCGCGTTTGGTTAAATTCATGAATTCGCAACTACTTGGTTAACGAAAATAAAAAGACCCGGACGAGTGCCGGGTCTGGACGGGGCTTAGTCGGCTTACTGGTTGACCGGAGATTTGGGATCCAGCAGCAGCGCCATGATGTGTGCGATCTGCGTCTCGTTCAGGAGGCCCGCATGACCGGAGCGTGGCATGCCGGAGCAGGCGCTGTAGGCCTTGGCGTTCCATATCTTGCCCCAGGTGTATTCGACAATCGGCTTGGCCGCTGCGCTGTTGGGGTCGGTGACGCCGCGCAACTTACCGTAGTTGTAGAGGCTCGGTCCGAGGGTGCCGAAGGAAATTTCTTTTTTGTCGATCCCGTGGCAGTTGTAGCAGTTGCCGCCGTTGACCGAGCCCGCAGCGTCGCTCCAGGTCATGCCGCGCCCGCTCTGGGCAATTTTTTCGCCCTCTTTCCAGTCACCCAGAAATTTGCCATTGGCCGGCCATTTGATGGTTTTCAGGTTGGCGGCTTCGATGCGTTGGGCCACTTTTTCATCGATCGGTTTACCGGCCACATCGGCAGCACTGCACTCGCGGTTGGTTTCATCCTGCACCAGACGATCAAGCTTGGCTATGCCCTGGTCGCGGAACGAGGCCTTGATGATGTCGGCGGTGCGCTTGTCCAGCTCCGGGCCGGACGGCAGGGCGGCACAACCGGCCAGCACAAGCGCCAGCATGGGGGCGAGGTATTTGATGGTTTTTTTCATGCTGCTGTTACTCCTTAACGCTTGAGAGCCGGGGTAATGGATACAGCGCCTTTGCCAGTCACGCCCATGTAGGAGGTCAAGGCAATGGTGGCGTCGCTGGCCAAGATGGGAAATGGAAAGCGCATCTGGCGGAAGCAGTCATTTATGCGAGTCTGCATGGTCCACATTTGACCAGGGGTATGGCGGTACGCCGGCCAGCCAGCAGCGGCGGCACCGGCACCGGCGTTTGTCGTTATGTTGGGCAAGTCTTGCAGGCGGATGCGCTTGCCGTCCGCTTGGTGACAGGAAGCACAGGAAAAATCATGCGTGCCAGCGCGGGTAAAGAACACCCGCTTGCCCACTTCATACATGATCTTTTCTTCCATATGGTCTTGCGGCACGTTGAATTTCATGCCTTTTGACTGGCCGGAGACCCAGGCGGCCAACGCGATCACGTTGTTCCGCTCGCTCTTGGCAATCTCGGCGGCGCTGAAGCCCTGCTGGGTTTCCATGCAGGTATGCAGGCGCGACTCAAGGTCTTGCACCCGTTGGGTATCGGCAAAGTAGCGCGGAAGTTCGACAAACGCGCCCTTGGCTACACCGGGGCCTTTGCCCAGGTCGCATTTTTGCAGCGTTTGCTTTTGCGGGCCGCGTGCTTGCTTCCACAAGTCTTCGCCCTTGGCTTCGAACAAGTCGGCCGGGTTGCCGTCGGCCAACATGGCTTGGTATTCTGCGGTTGCTTCCGCCGCTGTTTTTTGCGCCAGTGCGGCAGTGCTCAAGCAAGTCAGGGTCAGGATTAAAAGAATCTTTTTAGTCGTCATAGCGTCTCCTCGTAGTGTGCGTCAAGATGCGGTGGCTTCGTCGCTGCGGGTCTTGCCCTGGTTGTCTTTCCAAGTCACACCAATCTTGTCGCCAACCTTCGCGCCCTTGACGACGAATTGCAGGAACGGGTTCTTCGACACGGCGGTCCCCCATTCGACGGTCAGCACGATCTTGCCGTTGTGGGTGGCGGTGACTTCCTGGATGAACCAGGCCGGGATGGTCTTGCCAGCTGCGTCTTTGCGCTGACCGGTTTCCATTTCATGCGCCATCAGGACGCGAACGGTGGCTTTGTCACCAGCTACTTGGGCGCGAATGCGCATCGGATCTGCCATTTTTAGCTCCTAAATCTGAATTGAAAATATGTCTGTAGCGGGATGAGCTATCAACCGCCGCAGCCGCCGAGCGTGACCTTGACTTCCTTCTTGACAAACAACGCCCTGCCATCGCCCATGATGGCGACGGCGTACACGTCGGAAGACTGGCCCATCTTGGCGCGGGTGGTGAAGGCGGGATCGAGACTGTCGGACACATTGAACACGGCGACCAGCGGGAACGGGTTTTTTTCCACCATGATCAGCAGGCGCTTGACACCGGGCAGCGTGGTGCTGACAGCGAGCGGAACCACGGTACCGTTTTCGGCGATGTCCGGGGCGGTAAGGGTGACGTCCTTGCTTGCGACGAGGGCTCCCGCACCGAGGGCCTTGAGCGCATCCTGGATGCTCTTGGCTTCAAAACCGGCCTTGCTGGCGGCAACGGAGGCAAAGACGAGATGGGGGAACAGGCCGGTGGAAGCCAAAAGGCCGGCTACGACGGCGGTTTTCTTGAGTGCTTGTCTACGTGATTGCATGTGGTTTCTCCTGTTGAATAAGTGAATACTAATAAGTTTTTGGGAGCATGACCATGGCGTATTCCCTGACTATTGTTACTAATATTGATATCGTTATCATTGATATTTCGCAAGGTTTTTGCGAATTTTTATGCTACTAATAAATTTTTGGGAGCATGACCATAGTGTATTCCCTAGTCAACTATCCCCGGCAAAGCTGTGGCCTAGCAGCTTTTGTCAATGGCATGACAGGTGCGCAGTTGTTTTTCGGGGCCAGCGCCTGAGCAGCCTTGCCGTCAACCCCGCCTGTAGACGCGGCTGGCTTGGACGTGTCGGCGGCCTTGGCTATAGCTGGAGCCGTAGCAGCGCCGGACACGGAAACCTTGCCCTCCGGTCGGGTCGTATCAGCACCGTGCTGGGCGCCCACTAGGCGGTTTTGCTCCGCCAGGTTGCCATGGGCATCACGCGCATAATCCGGCAGGAAGGAAGCCACCTTGGGCTGGGCGGCACAGTTTTTCATGCACGCCGTGGTTTTGACATCGGGCACCTTGCTGCCTTTAAATTCATTGCCTGGCCACATCGCATGCTGCGTCGTCATGCCATTTCGGTTGGGCATGCGGGCTTGCACGTCGGCAATGTTCTTGTCGGAGAGTGTGAAGTTGTCGGGCACCACGCCGGCCAGGTTCAACATGAATGCCGTGACCGCATACACCTCTTCGGTGCTCAGCGACTTGGGTTGTGTCCAGGGCATGGCGCGGTTGATGTAGTCCCACAACGTCGAGAGGGTCGCCACCTTCATCATGGTGGTGCGGCCACCGCTAGGGTCCATCAGATTGGCCACCCGACCGGTCTTTACATCCGCAGCCGTGGTGCCACCGATCAGGGGGGGAAACACCTCAGTCGCTTCACCAAAAACGCCGTGGCAACTGGCACACTTAGCCTCCCACACCCCCTGCCCCTTGGCAACGGACCCGGCTCCAGCCGGAAGCCCCTTGAAGTCCGGCCGCACATCGATATCCCATGCCGCCACCTCCTTGGGAGTAGCTGCACGGCCGATGCCAGGATAGGCGCTGCTTGCCTGCGCCGCAGCAAGGCCGGCTGCAGCCATCGCTGCAGCAAGGATGATTGAGTTACGAAAGTTGAACATTTTTCACCTCGCCACTTTCCTGAACCAGCCACGATTGAATGGCGTTGTTGTGATGAATCGAACGCGAGCCGCGCACGGCCCGCAATTGCTTGTAGGTAGCTTGCACATAGCCGGTATCGTCGATGGCGCGGCTTTGAATGATGGCCGGCTTGCCATTCCAGACCCAGTCGATGTTGAAGCGCGTGAGCGCCTTCGAAAGCACCGGCGTCTCGAGTCGGGCCTGGCGCCAATTACGGCCCCCGTCCACAGACACGTCCACCTTCTTGACCTTGCCCCTGCCCGACCAGGCCAGGCCCGTGACGTTGTAGTAGCCCTTGTCGAGCAAGACCTGACCACCGGAAGGCGTCGTCACCACGCTCTTGCACTCCTGCAGGCTGGTGTACTGGCGATGCAAGCCGTCGGGCAGCATGTCCATGTAATGAATGGCCTCGTCCTTGGTGGCGTAGGGCTTGTCACCGACCTCGATGCGGCGCAGGTATTTGACCCAGCTCACGCCCTGTATGCCGGGCACGACCAGGCGCAGCGGGTAACCGTTTTCGGGACGCAGCATCTCGCCGTTCTGCCCGTAGGCCACCATGACCTCACCCGAGGTAATCATGCTCATCGGGATGGTGCGGGTCATGGACGATCCATCAGCCCCCTCGGCCAGCACAAATTTCCCCTTTTTAAGATCGACCCCCGCCAGTTCGAGCAGGGTGATCAGCGGCACGCCGGTGAACTCGCTGCAGGAAATCATGCCGTGGCTGTACTGTGCTGTGGGCACCGCCACGTTGCCCCACTCCATGCCGGTGTTGGCGCCACACTCGATGAAATTGAAACGCGAGACCGATGGCAAACGCATGATCTCGTCCATGGTGAACACCTTCGGCTTGCTGACCATGCCGTTGATCATGAAACGGTGTTTGGTAGGGTCAATGTCCCACCAGCCCTGGTGATGCCGCTCGAAGTGCAAACCACTGGGTGTGACGATGCCGAACAACGACTGCAAGGGCGCAAACGACACCGAGGACTGCGTGGTCTGGGTCAAGCCCGGACTCTGGCGGCGCTGCAAATTGGCCTCGTACGTCGAGGGCTTGCCGTAGCCCTCCGTGGCCACGCCCTGCCCCAGGCCCGTGCTGTGCTCGGGCAGGTTCAGAATGTTTGGATCCCCGCCCCCGGTGGGTACCGGGTTGCTCTGGGCCAGAACACCCGTCGTCGCTGTGCCGGCAATGGCCGCTGCGAACGCTTTGCGAATAAAGTCGCGCCGACCATGCCGGGCCTGCTCAAACACGGTTTTGACATCGTTCTGACTGATGAAGTTTTCGGGCGCTTTTTGCACCCTGCCGAAAGGAATGTCTTCTTGCTTCATATGAACTCCTTGATGCGTGCATCATTGATTTATTGCATAAGAATATTAGCAATAACAAATATCCCTACCGAAAGGAATGTCTTCTTGCAGTCACGTGAGTTATTGGGGTCAGACCCCAAAAACTCCAAAGGGAAAACCCCATTACCCATATGGACTGCCCGACATCACCCTTCGCGGCGATAGACGTACCACGGCTCCTCCTCTAGAATCACCAGGTGCAGTGGGCGAAAGGCCCGTTTCGCCGGGGTCGCTGTAT
>JBCKNC010000032.1:0-24255 GCA_038902915.1 Polaromonas sp. | reverse complement strand
GCTGCCCCTGCTGTCCTTTGTACCTGAGAGATTCGCCTGGCGATGCAGGTTTGCTCCTTCGGTGGGCCACCTCCAGGGCGACCTCTCTCCAGTAGGGAACGCCTTCAAATGCAGTGCATTCCGAGGCGGTTGCCAGTCCGTTTGCCTGAGCGTTAGGCACGCCATTGAGGGGGTGCATGCGCCTTCGGCGGTTCTCGAGTGAAAACTCTCTCCTGACCCCCGAAGTGTAATGGATGAGAGTTCTCGGGGAGCGGCCCGCAGTCCGGGCGGCGAGACCGGTGATCGCAGCGATGCGGGCGGCGCTGGCTCGTTGAAACGAAGGTGATGCCCCGTCAGGGCTTGATGTAGGCGTAGCCCTCGCGCTGCTGCAGGCGGGTGATCTCGGCCACGCCGGAGGGCACGTATGTCACTTCCGGGATGAACTGTGGCTTCTTGAGGTTGCGCTCGCGCAGGGTGATTTCGCACACGTCGAAGCGCACGCCCCGGAGCACCAGTTCTTCCACTGGAATATTGTAGGGGTTGCCGTTCCTGTCTTTGGCATCGTCCATCAGGAAGTCGACACCGCTGGAGTGGGTGACCACCACGATTTTCGCTCTGGGATCAACCTCGAGATGGTTACGGATGTATTGCATGGCGGAACGCGCCTGCTGCACGGTATCGCTGATGTGATAGACCACCTTGTCCTGCGCCAGTGCGGCACTGCAAATCAGCAGCGAGCCCAGAAGAGCGATGAAACATTGAAGGATGCGTCGCATGAAAGTCTCCTGGTTGGACGAATACTTATGCAGCATACTCCCACAGAACTTCCGGTATCGGAACATTGCATACTCCTATCAAGCGCCCCGACAGGCCCCTAGCCCGCTTATTCATAGTGCGTCCACATACGCAGGACACGAACGGTTTTCTCTTTGGTAAAGACTTCGTACACGATACGGTGCTGAATATTGATGCGGCGCGAATAAGCACCGGCAAGATCACCGACCAATTTCTCGAAGGGCGGTGGATTCTGAAATGGATTGCTGGCAAGCACCGCGAGCAGTTCTTGCGCCTTTGGTTTGAGGCCACTTGCAGCAAGTTTCTTGGCATCTTTCATCGCTTGCTTGGCATAAACAATTCCCCAACTCACCACTTAAGCTCTTTCGCACTTTTTGCCAGTGGCTCAGCCATACCTGCCTTTATGGATTCGCGCATACCGGGCACGGCAAGTAGGTACAAGGTTTCTTGAATTGCGCTCCAGTCTTCTGTAGAGAGCAGCACAGCACTGCTGCGCTTCCCAGAAATGATGATTGGTTCATGCGACTCTGCAGCCTCATCAATGAGCCGGTACAGATTCGCGCGAGCCTCGCTGGCGGTAAGTGTTTGCATTTTGTGCTCCTTACAAAGAAGTTTTAACGGTACGCTAAAACGTACGCTTTGTCAAGCCAATATACAAGCATCAAGAGAGGGCGCTAACGATTAGCGTTTATCTGCCGCGAGGCCAAGCTGATAGAAACCAAGAGCACCTCCTGCGGCAGATTCCCGCCCGGCGCGCACGGCCTACATGCCGCTGTAGTTGGGCCCGCCGCCGCCTTCGGGTGTGACCCAGACGATGTTTTGCGTTGGGTCTTTGATGTCACAGGCCTTGCAATGCACGCAGTTCTGCGCGTTGATCTGTAGCCGGTCTGTGTTGTCTTCGTTCTTGACGAACTCATACACACCTGCCGGGCAGTAGCGGCTTTCGGGGCCGGCATAGGTGGCCAGGTTGATGTTGACCGGAACGCTTGCGTCCTTCAGCGTCAGGTGCGCGGGTTGCTGTTCTTCGTGGTTGGTGTTGCTGACGAACACGCTGCTCATGAGGTCAAAGGTGATCTTGTTGTCGGGCTTGGGATAGATGATCTGCCGACATTCCGCTGCGGGCTTGAGTTTGGCGTGGTCAGGCACTTTGATATGAATGGTCCACGGTGGCGATTTAAAGCCCAGCTTGGGCAGCAGCCACAGCTCAATGCCGTTCATGATGGACGACAGCCACAAGCCTTTCTTCATCCATTGCTTGGTGTTGCGCGAGGCCTCCAATTCTTCGTGCAGCCAGCTCGCCTCGAACGCCGCCGGGTAAGCGCTCAGTTCATCATGTTGGCGGCCACTGGTCACGGCTGCATAAGCCGCATCGGCGGCCAACATGCCAGTTTTAATTGCCGTGTGGCTACCCTTGATACGCGCAAAGTTCAAAAAGCCTGCATCGCATCCCACCAGCGCGCCGCCGGGGAAAATGGTTTTAGGCAGGCTCATCAAACCGCCGCAGGTAATGGCCCGCGCGCCGTAGCTGATGCGCTTGCCGCCTTCCAGGTATTTGCGAATCGCGGGATGGGTTTTCCATCGTTGCATTTCTTCAAACGGACTTAACCACGGGTTGCTGTATTCAAGGCCGGTAATGAAACCAAGCGTGACCTTATTGCCCTCCAGATGGTACAAAAACCCGCCGCCGTAAGTCATGTTGTCCATCGGCCAGCCGAGCGAATGCAGCACATGGCCGGGCCTGGCTTTGGCGGGGTCTATCTCCCACAACTCCTTGATGCCGAGGGCGTAAGTCTGCGGGTCTTTGCCAGCGTCGAGTTTGTATTTGGCCAGCAGTTGTTGGCCGAGGTGGCCGCGCGAGCCTTCTGCAAAAATCGTGTACTTGGCATGCAGTTCCATACCCAATTGAAAGTTGTCGGTGGGCATGCCATCTTTGCCGACGCCCAGGTTGCCCGTCGCTACACCCTTTACCGAAGGCACGCCGCCATTGGCAGATGCATCGTCGTTGTAAAGCACCTCCGCAGCTGCAAAGCCGGGGAAAATTTCCACACCCAAAGCCTCGGCTTGCTGGCCCAGCCAGCGCACCAGGTTACCCAGGCTGATGACGTAGTTGCCTTCGTTGTGCAGGCATTTTGGAATTAAAAACTGCGGCGTGTTGATGGCACCTGTCTCGGTCAAAAACTGTACGTCGTCGCCAGTGACGGGTTGATTGAGGGGTGCGCCCAGCTCTTTCCAGTTCGGGAACAACTCGGTCAGCGCGCGTGGGTCCATGATGGCGCCACTCAAAATATGCGCGCCGGGCTCGGAGCCTTTCTCTAACACCACGACCGAAATGTCGCCACCCTTCTCAAGCGCCAGTTGTTTCAGGCGAATGGCCGTAGCTAGTCCACCCGGGCCAGCGCCGACAACGACCACGTCGTATTCCATCGCTTCACGGAGGCCGAACTGGGCCAGAAGTTCTTGGTTGTTCATGGTGGGACTAGCTGAGAATGAATTTCAGGGCTATCTAGGAGTCTGTCGGATGATTTTATGCGGTGATGGCGGCGCGGTCATCGCCGCTGACGACGGCTTCGGTATCTGAGCGCATCGGTGAGTCAATGCTGTTTCCTTGAAACGGTGTACTATGAATTCAGCCCCAAGCGTAACGGCAGACTTCTCTTTGCGGGGTTTTTGGGGTCAGAGTCCAAATTCATCGTGCCTTTGGGAGTTTTTGGGGTCAGAGCCCAAATTCGCCGAGCCTACGGCTCGCCTGGAGGGCGCGGTGCGATGCACCGCAGCGAAATTGGTGTCTGACCCCAATAACCCCATTAATAAAAACTATCAAACAGATACTTTTAATTGTTTTTGAATATTCTCCTCTGAAATATAGACTAGCATTTCAGGTCTGGGCGCTCACACGAGGCTCCCGGTGCTGCCGCAAACCCCACTTATCAATCGAAAAGGAACCATCATGTCTGAGCAACCAATGCAAAGCGAATCCAAGTGCCCATTCCATCATGCTGCAGGCGGCGGCACGTCCAACCCTGACTGGTGGCCGAACCAGTTGCGCGTCGATCTGCTGAACCAGCACTCGAACAAGTCCAATCCGCTGGGCAGCAATTTCAACTATGCTGAAGAATTCAAGAAGCTGGACTACCAGGCTCTCAAGGCCGACTTGGTCAAGCTCATGACTGACAGCCAGGTCTGGTGGCCGGCCGATTTTGGCCACTACGGCCCGCAGATGGTTCGCATGGCCTGGCATGCAACCGGTACCTACCGCACGCTCGATGGTCGTGGCGGCGGTGGTCGCGGTCAGCAGCGCTTTGCACCACTCAACTCCTGGCCCGACAACGTCAACATTGACAAGTCGCGCCGCCTGCTGTGGCCCATCAAGCAAAAATACGGTCAACAGATTTCATGGGCCGACCTGTTCGTCCTGGCCGGCAATGTGGCACTGGAATCCATGGGCTTTCGCACCTTCGGCTTTGCCGGCGGCCGCGAAGATGTCTGGGAACCCGACATGGATGTGAACTTTGGCGCAGAAACCAAGTGGCTGGACACAGACAAGCGCTTCCATGGCGAGCGCGAGCTGGATAACAACCTCGCTGCAACACATATGGGCCTGATCTACGTGAACCCGCAAGGCCCGAACGCCAGTGGCGATTACATGGCAGCTGCCAAAGACATCCGCGCTACCTTCAGCCGCATGGCCATGAACGACGAGGAAACCGTGGCCCTGATCGCGGGGGGACACAGTTTCGGCAAGGCCCATGGTGCTGCGCCGGAGTCGCACAAGGGTCCGGAGCCCGAGGCCGCGGGAATCGAAGCGCAAGGGCTGGGCTGGAACAGCAACTACGGTCAAGGCCACGGCAAGGACACCGTCTCCAGCGGGCTTGAGGTGACCTGGACCAAGACGCCGGCGCAGTGGAGCAACAACTTCTTTGAGAACCTGTTCCAGTACGAATGGGAACTCACCACGTCGCCGGCCGGCGCCAAGCAGTGGGTGGCCAAGAACGCTGAAGCCATCATTCCGGACGCGCATGTGAAGGGCACGTTCCACAAGCCCACTATGCTCACCACCGACCTGACGTTGCGTTTTGACCCGGAGTTCGGCAAGATTTCCAAGCGTTTCCTCGACAACCCGCAAGCCTTTGCCGAAGCCTTTGCCCGCGCCTGGTTCAAGCTGACCCACCGCGACATGGGCCCGAAGGCGCGTTACCTTGGCCCCGAAGTGCCGAAGGAAGAGCTGATCTGGCAAGATCCATTGCCGGCGGCCACTCACAAGCCGAGCGCAGCCGATATCACCGACCTCAAGGCCAAGATCGCTGCTTGCGGCCTCTCGGTAGCTGAGCTGGTGTCTGTGGCCTGGGCGTCTGCCTCCACCTTCCGTGGTGGTGACAAGCGTGGCGGCGCCAACGGTGCGCGCCTGGCCCTGGCCCCGCAGAAGGACTGGCCGGTCAACAAGATCGCGGCCCAGGCACTGTCCAAGCTGGTGGCGATCCAGGAGGCATCCGGCAAGGCCTCGCTGGCCGATGTGATCGTGCTGGCCGGCAGCGTCGGCGTTGAGCAGGCGGCTAAAGTAGCCGGTGTCGCGGTGCAAGTGCCGTTCGCGCCGGGCCGCGTCGATGCCACGCAGGCGCAGACCGATGTCGAGTCTTACGCCCTGCTCGAACCTCTGGCCGACGGCTTCCGTAACTACAGCAAGGGCAAGGTCGGCGCGCCCACCGAAGCCCTGCTGATCGACCGGGCCCAACTGCTGACCCTGACCGCGCCGGAGCTGACCGCATTGGTCGGTGGCCTGCGCGTGCTGGGCGCGAACTTTGATGGCAGCAAGCACGGCGTGTTCACCGACAAGGTGGGCGCACTCAGCAACGACTTCTTCGTCAACCTGCTCGACATGGGAACGGAGTGGAAGGCGGTGGGTGCCGAGGCGGAAGTCTTCGAAGGCCGGGATCGCACCAGCGGCAGGCTGACATACACCGGCACCCGCAACGACCTGATCTTCGGCTCCAACTCGGTGCTGCGCGCCTATGCTGAGGTCTATGCCAGCGCCGATGGCAAGGAGAAGTTCGTCCAGGACTTCGTGGCAGCCTGGACCAAGGTGATGAACCTGGATCGCTACGACTTGGTTTGATCGTCATTTAAAGCTAACGATGCAAAGCCCGTCCCGGTGAAAGCCTGGGCGGGCTTTATGTTTTGGGCAGAAGAGGGTTTTTGGGGTCAGAGCCCAAATTCGCCGAGCCTACGGCTCGCCCGGAGGGCGCGGTGCGATGCACCGCAGCGAAATTGGTGTCTGACCCCAATAACTCCGGGCACGAGAAGCTATGTTATTTGTAGCGGATTAAGCTAATTGGAGTCTGACCCCGATTCTTTTCTGACCCCGATTCTTTTCCATTAGGGAAAGCACGACTCTTGAGGACGCTTTTCGGTGTCATACTTGGCCTCTCATGCGGTTGAATTTCCTATCCTTTAACTACCATGCCCATGTCAAAGAGCTGTCGGCCTCGGTTTTTAAAAACAACAGTGCCAATCCCGAATCGTGGCCCATCGTGTTCACCAAGGTGCCCGAATGCGTCGTCGGGTGTCGGCATGGGCTTCAAGCCGCCTCGCTACATCCAGGCCGGCGAAGTCATCCGCATCGAAATCGACGGCATCGGTTCCATCGAGAACCGTTTTGTCTGATGCCAGAGCGACTCACCCCACACGCCAGTCCCACGCTTTCCGTCGAAATGGCAACCCACGGCCGCCATCTCGAGCATCGCTTCACAGCCAACTCACCACCGAGGAAGACAGCACCATGAAAATCATCCGTACCGTTCTCAAGCTGACCATGGCCGCGATGGCCCTGACCTCAGCCTGCGCCTTCGCCCAGGACTATCCCAACCGCGCGGTCAGGATCATTGTGCCTTTCTCTGCCGGCGGACCGGCCGATAGCTATGCCCGCTTCATCGCCCAGCGTTTGACGACCGAGTTGAAACAGTCTTTCGTCGTGGAGAACAGGCCGGGTGCCGGATCGATCATCGGCACTGACGCCGTGGCCAAGGCGCCTGCCGACGGCTACACGCTGCTGATGATGTCCAACACCCACACGGTGAACGAAACGCTGGTGCCGAACAAGCCGTTCAACCTGATGAATGACTTCGTCGGAATCGCTCCCGTCATGTACGCGGACCTAATGCTGGTGGTGCACCCTTCGGTGCCGGCCAAGACGCTGTCGGAGCTGATCCAGCTGGCCAAGTCCAAGCCCGGGAAGCTCAATTACGCGTCCTCGGGCACCGGTACGCCGTACCATATGGCTGGCGAGATGTTCAAGCAAATGGCTGGCGTCTATATCACGCACATTCCCTACAGGGGCAGTGCGGGCGCCCGCACCGACTTGGTGGGCGGACAGGTCGACATGATGTTCGACTCCCTGACCACCATGGCGAACATGGCCAAGGAGGGCAAGGTGCGCGGTCTGGCGACCACCGGCAAGGCGCGTCACGCGAACACGCCTGGCATGCCGACAGTCGCAGAGGCTGGTGTGCCCGGGTACGAAGCGATAATCTGGCTGGGCCTGATGGCGCCGAAAGGCACCCCGCCCGAGATCGTCAACAAGCTCAATGCCGAGGTGCGAAAGATCGTGGCGCAGCCGGATGTGAAGGCCACCTGGGTGTCGCAAGGTGCGGTTCCTATGTCGATGACGCCCGCCGAATTCCAGCAACATCTGACAGCGGACATCGCGAAATGGGCGAACATCGTGAAGATCTCTGGCGCCAAACCGGAATGAGAGTTCGCCAAGAATTGGGGTCAGACGCCAATTAGACCTGGCCTCCAGCGAAACCACGGGTCACCGGCGCTACCTCAGCATGCTGAGGCAATGGCTGCGAACCCCTAGGTTCGGCATGGCGCACAATGAATTATCCAGCCACCACTTCCGGCGGCTTCATGGCAGCGCCTCTTCTGGTACAAGCGCTGCAGTTCCCGAAAGGAAAAACGCACATGCAAATTCAAGTCAACTCCAACCACACCATCCATACCGGTGAATCGTTCGAGCGCTGGGCCAGCACAGAACTCCATGAATCGCTGAGCCGCTTTAAAGACGACATTACCCGCATTGAAGTGCACATGAGTGACGAGAACAGCGAGAAGATCAGCGCCGACAACAAGCGCTGCATGATCGAGGCAAGGCTGGCGCATCATGAGCCGCTGGCAGTCAATCACCATGCGCCCAACCAGAACGAAGCTTTCCGCGGCGCCACTGAGAAGCTCAAGCGCCTACTCGAACATACCTTGGGAAAATTGCGCAATCATCGTGCGCGCGAATCGATCCGGCACGAGCCGGACCCCGGCGCCGCCTGAGCAGCGGAAAGCGTATCGCCGACAGTCTGTCTTACCCGCCCGCCATCAGCTTGTGCACCAGATCGGCGGTGGTGGAGGCCTTGTACTTGCGCATCAATCGCGCGCGGTAAATCTCGACGGTGCGGTGGCTGATGACCATGCACGAAACCTTACAAGGAGACTTTTTGTGAAGAAACTTTATCCCTCTGCTGCTGAGGCACTCAAAGGTGTTGTCAGTGACGGCCAGTTGATGGCTGTTGGCGGTTTTGGCCTTTGCGGTATTCCCGAGGCACTGATTGATGCGCTGCGTGACAGTAAGGTCAAAAACCTCACCGTCATTTCAAACAACGCCGGTGTTGATGGCTTTGGCCTCGGCAAGCTGCTCGACACACGGCAGATCAAAAAAATGATTTCCAGCTATGTGGGTGAGAACAAGGAGTTTGAGCGCCAGTACCTCGCAGGCGAGCTGGAGCTTGAGTTCACGCCGCAAGGCACGCTGGCTGAAAAGCTGCGCGCAGGCGGCTCTGGCATTCCGGCCTTTTTTACCAAGACGGGCGTGGGCACCATGATTGCCGAGGGTAAAGAGCTGCGCGAGTTTGACGGCGAGACCTATGTGATGGAGCGTGCTTTGGTGCCTGATGTGTCACTGGTTAAGGCCTGGCGCGCTGACCAGTCGGGCAACCTGCAGTTTCGCCTGACGGCGCGCAACTTCAACCCTGTTGTGGCGATGGCTGGCAAGGTTTGTATTGTTGAGGTTGAAGAGGTGGTTGAGCTAGGGGCGATGGAGCCGGATCAGGTTCACTTGCCGGGCATTTATGTACACCGTATTGTGTGCAACCCGAATCCTGAAAAGCGTATCGAGAAGCGAGTCATTACAGAGAAAATAACCGAAAAAGTAGGGATGTAAATCATGGCCTGGACACAAGACCAAATGGCAGCCCGCGCTGCGCAAGAACTACAGGACGGTTTTTACGTCAACCTTGGCATCGGCATTCCGACGCTGGTGGCCAACCACGTCAGTCCTGACATTGAGGTGTGGCTGCAATCAGAAAACGGCATGCTGGGCATTGGTCCCTTCCCGACTGAAGACGAAGTAGATGCAGACCTGATTAACGCAGGCAAGCAAACCGTCACCACCATCAAGGGGTCGTCAATTTTTGGCTCTGACCAATCGTTTGGCATGATCCGCGCCGGCAAAATCAACCTGAGCATTCTGGGTGCCATGCAGGTCAGCGAAAAAGGTGATCTGGCCAACTGGATGATTCCCGGCAAGATGGTCAAGGGCATGGGCGGTGCCATGGACCTGGTGGCCGGTGTCAAGCGCGTGATTGTTTTGATGGAGCACGTCGCCAAAAAGAAAGACGGCACCGAAGACCTGAAAATTTTGCCGCAATGCACCTTGCCGCTCACGGGTGTGGCTGTAGTAGACCGCATCATCACCGACCTGGCCGTGATGGACGTGACACCGCAAGGCCTGAAGGTGGTTGAAATGGCACCTGGCGTGACGAAGGAATCGCTGCAGGCCAAGACCGGAGTGAAGCTGATCTAGAAGTGGCCCCGGTTGTTTGAACAACAAATCCCCGAATTTAAGTGGACTCTGGGTTGATTGCAAAAGGTGTCGGCGTTCGTGCCGGCCTGACTGGTTTTCGTGGCGATGGCTCGACCTGCCCCAGCTCATCTTCTGCCAGGTTGGCAATCATGGTCAGCAGCACTTTGCGTGCGATGGCAAGGTCTGCGGCATCTACATTGCGACTGCTGATGCAGTTGGTTTTTTCAGCGTGTGGCACGAGCCTGGTTTTGAGCGCACGACCCTTGGCTGTCAGGTAGATATAAACATTCTTTTTGTTGGTTGGCAGTTGTTTACGGCTTATATAGCCTTGCGCTTCCATGGCCTTCATGGCGGTAAACGTGGTGGGCTCCATCACGCCAGCGCGCTCGCTTAACTCTTTCTGGGTAAGCCCATCGGCCTCCCAGAGAATACGTAAAAAACTCCATTGGCCAAACGGTACCTTGTGCGCTGCCAGCCTGAGCTGCAGTGCGCGCCTGAAGGCGCGTTCGGTGTCGCGTATGAGGTGTGCAAAGCGGTCGTTGGGGACGGCTTCACGCCAGTGTTTGAGTATGTTGCGCGTGTCGCTCATGTATCAAGCAATGCTACCTGATGGCGCATGGTCTGGGCCTGGCCGCTTAGTGATGCCTGCAAAATGGCCAGGCATACCTCGGTAGTGGCACGCGCCCACTCACCGCTGTGTACAGGTGGCTGGTTGGCAAAAACGGCAGCGTAAAGTTCGTCCATCACTTCGCTGCGCGGTATCAAAGGTGGGGGCAGGGCTTCGAGATGATGATGTTCATCAGAAAAAACCTCGACTCCTAGGGCTGTCGGCCTGAGGTCGGCCTTTTCACAGCTGACGATGATGTGCCCGAAATGCTGGTGTGCCAGAGCTGAGGGTAGCGCTGCCGCGCTGTACAGGCTGCCGCCATAGTTGCGTGCTGCTTTCAGGCGTGTTTCTTCTTCTGCGCTCTGCGCACCCGCCAGGCGCTTGCGTGCCGCACCATAGTCCTGCGGGTTTTTGGTCTGGCCGATTTCACCGATGTTGCCCATCAGCACGTCCGAGTCATAGTGGCCATAGCCGCTATAGGTGGCTGAGGCAAATGCACCACTTTCAAAGGCCAGCAGCGCGCTGTAGGCACCCTCGGTGCGCCGGGCATTATCCCAATTGCCGGTATGCGCTTGCACGCTTTTTACAAGGCCGCCACCGAGCAGGCGAATGATGTCGATTTGATGTGTGGCCTGGCTGTGAATCACGCCGCCGCCCGCGCTGGTTTCCAGCTCTTCAGGCCGCCTGGGGCGATACAGAAAATCCGTGAAGTTAAGCGCAGTGATCATTTTCACTGCGCCATACGCACCGCTGGCGATCAGCTCGCGGGCGCGTTTGATCGGGGCGTTAAAGCTGTGGCTGTGGCCGACGATCAAGTGAACAGCTGCGCTGCGGCAGGCATCCATCATGCGGGTGCATTCATCGAGCGACAGCGCCATGGGCTTTTCAACCAGCACATGCTTGCCATGCTTTGCTGCCAGGCAAACGTGGTCAGCGTGAAACTGGTGCGGCGAGGCAACGTAGATGGCTTGTACGTTGGGGTCGGTACACAGCGCTTGCGCCGAGCCATAGGTGGGTGCATCGAAGTCCTTTTCAAACTGTGCCCTGGCGACCTCAATCGGGTCTGTCGCCGCGACCAGCTTGATGCGGCTGTCTTGCATAAACGTCGGCAGCATGAGCGTGAAGGCGCGGCCCAAGCCTATAACCCCTATTCTCAGTTGTTGTTGGTCGCGTTGGTTCATAAATCCAGTACAAGTTCAGGCGATTTTGCACGCGACACACAGACCATGATGTGGTCTGCCTTCTCTTCACTACTGAGCACCATGTCGCGGTGTTCAACCTCGCCCGCTATCAGACCTGTCTTGCATGATCCGCAGGTGCCGCTTTCGCAGGAGCTTGGTACGCGCAGGCCAGCGCCGCGCAGGGCTTGCAGAATGGTCTGGTCAGCGGCGACAGCCAGGGTGGTGCCGGTTTTTTGCAGATGTACCGTGAAGGCGGTGTCGGCTGCATAGGTGCTGGCATCAACGCCAAAGCTTTCAAAGTGAACGCTGCTCGAGGGCCAGTGGCCCGACATGTCGGCCACTGCGTCCATCAGCCCGCGCGGGCCGCAACAATAAACATGCGCTTTGGTGGGGGTTTCAAAAACCGGCCAGAAGTCAAACGCGTTGTTGATGTCGCCGTGGTCATGGTGCAGTTGCACATGCTTTTCAAATTCAGGGGCTGTCAGCTCCGGCAGAAAGGCTGTGCTTTGGGCATCGCGGGTGCAGTAAATCAGTTTGAAGTCATCATGGCCCTGCGCCTTGAGGCAACGCATCATGGACAGGATGGGCGTGATGCCAATGCCGCCGGCAATGAACAGAAATTTTTCAGCACGCGGATGCAGCTCAAAATGATTGCGTGGCGCGCTGATGGCCAGCAGGTCACCCTCATGCACATCATCAACCATGCTGATGGAGCCACCCCTGCCAGCAGCGTCACGCTTGACGGCAATCTGGTAAAACCCGCTCTCCGAAGGCGCACTGCACAGCGAGTAGTTCCTGCGAACGCTACCGGGTACTTCAACTGTCAGGTGCGCACCCGCTGTAAAAGCCGGTAACGCCTTGCCTTGCGCATCATGCAACTCAAACAGGTGTATGCCCCCTGCCAGCTCCGTCTTGCGGACAACACGCACTTTGAAGAAATCCGGCTCGATCAAGCCTGTATGGGTCAGGATGCCCGGGTCAACGCTCATCATGGTCTTTCGCAAATAATCTTGACAAACGAGTTTATTTTAAATAATCTTAGCAAGCTAAGAATAATATAATTAATCCGGATTCGCAAGCAGTTTTAAAAATGGCAGGGCTGTCAGAACTTTTGAAAGGCATCTTATATATGTTGACGCACGAAGAAAACGAGTTGTTGTGCCGCGTGGCAGGCAAGGCTCCGATGGGGCAGTTGATGCGCCGCCACTGGACGCCGGTGTGCCTGATCGAAGAGGTCAGTGAACCCGATGGCACGCCCGTTAAGGCACAGGCGTTTGGCGAAGACCTGGTGGTGTTTCGCGACACCAAAGGCCGTGTTGGCGTGATGGACGAGTATTGCCCGCACCGCCGCGTGTCGCTGGTGTTTGGCCGTAATGAGGACTGCGGCCTGCGCTGCCTGTACCACGGCTGGAAGATGGATGTGGATGGCAACGTGCTGGAGATGGTTTCAGAGCCTGCGGCCAGCGGCTTGGCGCAAAAGGTCAAGCACCTGGCTTATCCGACAAAAGAGTGGGGCGGTTTTGTCTGGGCCTATATGGGCCCGCCTGAGACCCAGCCAGAGTTTCAGCCGCCAGCCTGGGCTCCCACTTTTGATACACGAGTCAGCATTGCCAAAGTCATCATCCCCTGCAACTGGGCGCAGATCCTGGAAGGCGCGATTGATTCAGCGCACAGTTCCAGCCTGCATTCGTCAGACTTTGTACCCGCCAGGGTGGAAGGTGCCGAAGTTACCGATAGCATTTGGTTGCGCCCGTCTACCGACAAGGCTCCGCGCTTGCAGGTGGACAAGGGGACTTACGGTTTTCGCTATGCGGCCATACGGCGACCCATCAGCAATGCCGCCGTGAACGACTATGTGCGCTCGACCGTTTTTGTGGCGCCGGCCACGGTCCTGATTCCGCCCAACAATTTGTACAACGTGGCCAACATCAACATACCGATGGACGACACCAACACCGCGTTTTATTTCATGGCCTGGGGCCATCCCAGCACCACACCGTCAACCGATACCTGGCGCAAGTTTCTCGGCCAGCAAATCGGGGTAGACCTGGATGAAAAATACAGGCCGCTGCGCAATCGCGACAACTCCTTCTGGCAGGACCGCGCTGCCATGAAAGCCGGAAACTTCACCGGCATCACCGGATTTCCCAACCAGGATGTTGCGATGTGGGTGACCATGGGGCCGATTGCCGACCGCACGCATGAGCGGTTGGGTGCCAGCGATATGGCTGTCGTGGAATTCCGCAAGCAGATGCTGGAGGCGGTGCAGGCTTTTCAGGACGGCGCACCGGCCATTGGCACTGGCGAGCTGCGTATTCCTTCAAGCGTGGTGGCCTATCAGGCTATCATCCCCAAGACCACCGACTGGCGGTCTTTTTCAGGCAGCTATGTGTGGGACTCGAAAGAGCCTGCGCTGGAGCCGTCTTATTCCACGTCTGTTCAGTAAGGACTGGTGACCTCTGCCGATTTCACGACCGCCTTAAACATCAGTATCCAGATTCTCAAATGTCCAAACTTAAACTTACCTTCGGTTGCTGGAACTATGACCGCACCCGTGCCTTGATGGATGGGAGTGTTCAGCCCGACGGCATTGATTTGAACTACCTCAACATGCCGGTAGAAGAAACCTTCTTCCGCATGCTCCGGCACAAGGAATTCGACGTGGCCGAAATGTCGCTGTCGTCATACAGAGTGTCGATGTCCAGAGAGCCAAGGCCGTTTGTGGCGATACCAGTTTTTCCGTCGCGGTTTTTCCGCCACTCGTGCATTTACGTCAATGCCAAGTCCGGCATACGCGAGGCGAAAGATCTGATCGGCAAAAAGGTAGGCAACCCCGAATACCAGATGACAGCACCGGTGTGGATACGCGGCATTTTGTCAGACCACTACGGCGTGCCGGTTGACAGCGTGACCTACTACACCGGGGGCGAGGAAGAGCCCGGACGTTCTGAAAAAATAAAACTTGATTTGCCGCCCAACATCAAGGTTGTGCCGATTGGCCCCACGCAAACCCTGGCGCAGATGCTGCTCGACGGCGAGATTGACGCGCTGTATACGGCGCGTATGCCTTCGAGCTTTCTTAAGGGCGGTGGTCGGGTCAAGCGCCTGTTTGAAGACTATGAGCAGGTGGAGCGCAATTACTTCAAGGAAACAAAAATGTTCCCGATCATGCACACCGTGGCGATTCGCCGCGATGTGTACGAGGCCAACCGCTGGGTGGCGCGTTCGCTGATGAAGGCGCTGGAGGAATCGCAGCGGCGTACCTACGAAGACCTGTACGAGACCGCCGCGCTCAAGGTCATGCTGCCGTGGCTGACCTCGCATGTCGAGCAGGTCAAGTGCGAGATGGGTGAAGACTTCTGGCCTTACGGCTTTGAGAAGAACGAAGCCACCTTGCGAGTCTTCCTGCGTTACTCTTTTGAGCAGGGCCTTTCAAAACGCCTGCTTGAACCGCGCGAGCTGTTTGCGCCCGAGTCGCTGGAAGCCTTCAAAATCTGAAGGGCACTTCTATAAATTCATTTTTCGGGCGAATTGCCGCGTTGCGCGGTGCTCGCAATCCTCATGTACCTTAAGTACATTCCGGTTGCTCCGCGACCCTCGTATGAGCCCAAAGGGCGATGCGACACGCGCCTTGCCCTTCATCCAGAAAATCTGAATTTCTAGAAGCACCCTAAAACACCATGACGGCTCAGGCAAAAAATCCGGCTGCTGATGTCTGATGCCTTTCTCGGCTACCTGCTGGCGGCCGGAGCATTGCTGCTGTTCACGACAACCACCCTGGGGACCAAAGTCGCCTCAAGCCGCATCAATCTCGGCCTGGGGTTTCTGATTGCGACATCAGTCAATGTTGTCTTCTCTGCACTGGCTTTTGCGGTGCAGCTGGCCTTGCGGTCTGAGGGCGTGCAGTGGAATGCACAGGCTTTTTGGCTGTTTGTAGTTGCCGGCGCATTTGCCACTTACCTGGGGCGCTGGTTTTTCTACGAGTCTGTGGTGCGCTTTGGTCCTGCCAAGGCCAGTATTTTCCAGGTGAGCAGTCCGCTGTTTACTGCCCTGATGGCCTGGGTGCTGCTCGGCGAGCGTCTGAGCCTGCTGGTTTCTCTGGGTATGCTCATGACCATTGGCGGGTTGGCGCTGGTGAGTTACAACCCAGGATTTTTTTCCCGCCGAAACCGTGTCGCGGACGTGGTGCCCGCGGGTGGTGCGATACCGATGATGGCCAAGGCAACGTTTCTTGAGCGCTTGCTGCAATCGGTCTTGCTTCTGGGCCTGGGCAGTTCCTTGGCGTATGCGATCAGCAATGTGCTGCGCGGCGCGGCTGTGCGAAGCTGGAACGAGCCCGTGCTCGGTGCGCTGCTCGGTGCGGTGTGCGGTCTAGCATTGCATCTGGCTTTCAGCGCTGGTAAACGCGAGCTTCTGGCGCGTTTGCGATCGGCCAACCGCGGCGGTGTAGCGCTCTATGCGCTGATCGGCGTCTGTAACATTTCTGCACAGATTTTTATGATTGCTTCCATGCGCTACATCCCGCTGTCGGTCACCACCCTGGTGACCATGTGCACGCCGCTTCTGGTCTTTCCGCTCAGCCACTTGCTGTTCAAAAACCAGGAAGACATCACGGTCATCACGCTGTTCGGCAGTGCCTTGACTTTGTTAGGGATTTTCATCATCGTGATGCGCTGACGTGCAAGGTCGCCGCTGCGTCCCCGTGCCAAGTTTGTGAACCCCTTGCGCCCACCCCGGCTGAGTATTGACCCCGGGATGGCCTAACGCATGACAAGGCTTTCACGTTGATTAAAAGTTCAAGATTGAACAATTGTGCTGTTGTCACTATGATGGCAGGCGTCCGTACATAACTCTAGGAGATAAGCATGAAATTTGATCGTTGCACATGGGTCGTTGCCGCATGCATCATGGCCGCAGTAGCCGGCCCGGTTGCGTGGGCCCAAGACTACCCGACCAAGCCCATCAACATCGTCGTGCCCTTTCCGCCTGGCGGCTCCAACGACGTGCTGGCCCGCATTCTGGGCCAGAAGATGTCGGAGTCTTTTGGCCAGCCGGTAATTATCGTCAACAAACCCGGTGGCGCAGGAAATATCGCAACCGACTTCGTGGCCAAGGCTGAGGGCGATGGCTACACCATCGCGATTGCTCCCAACCAGACGGTGTCGGTCAATCCGGGGCTCTACTCAAAACTGCCTTTCGATGTCATCAGGGATCTACAGGGCATCAGCATGCTGGGCAGCGTGCCGATGGTGCTGGTGGTGTCATCCAAGGTGCCTGCCAATTCAGTGGCTGAACTGATTGCGCTGGCCAAGGCTAGCCCGGACAAGCTGTCGTACGCATCGGCTGGTTCGGGCAGTCCGCAGCACATGGCGGCTGAAGTCTTTAAGTCCATGACGGGAACCAAACTCACGCATATTCCGTACAAGGGTTCCGCCCAAGCGATCATTGATGTACTCGGCGGAAATGTGGATGTAATGTTCTGCCCCCTCAACACCGCGCTGCCGCATATCCGCAGCGGCAAATTGCGCGCACTCGGCAATACCGGCGTTGCCCGCCTGGCGCTGCTGCCGGGTGTGCCGACGATTGCCGAGACTGTCCCCGGTTATGAGAGCGACGTCTGGATTGGCATGATTGCACCGGCCAAAACACCAGCGCCCATCATCGCCAAACTCAATGCCGAGCTGCGCCGATCGCTTGCCTTGCCCGACGTGCAAAGCAAGCTGGCAGAGCAGGGTATATCTACCCAGTCCAGCACCGCAGCAGACTTCAACAAACTCATCGCTGCTGACCAAAAACGATGGGCGGCAGTCATAAAAGGCGCCAATATCCAGCCCGAATAAGCGCCATCGAACGCGCAGATTCCGCTGCTCATCATCGTCGTCAATAACCGTTCGTTCTTCAACGACGAGGTGCATTAGGAGCGTGTAGCCAGACAGCGCAGCCGCCCGGTTGAAAACAAATGGATAGGCCAGCGCATCAGCAACCCGGCCCCCGATTTGGCCATGCTGGCGCGCGGCCAGGGTATGCATGGCATAGGCCCGGTCGAGACGGCTGCTGATCTGGAGAAAGCGCTGGCTGAGGGCATCAGGACGGTGCGCGCAGGCTCGGCGGTCGTCATCGATGTGATTGTCAGCCCAGGCTATAGCGCGGCGATGACCGCAGGCTTGACACGTTCGCAAGATTAACGTTCGCAAGATTAATTTTCAATCGACTACAACTCTTTCTCATTCCTTAATTATTAGGATGTTTCTCATGAATATGAATATGAAATCATCGCTCACCGGCCTTGGTCTACGCGCTTTGCTGATTGCATTCTCACTGTCTTGTGGGACAGCGTCCGCGCAAGCTTGGCCTGCAAAACCCGTACGCATCATCGTACCGGCCCCTCCGGGCGGCACCGCGGACACGCTGGGACGGATTGTTGCGCAGAAGCTTACCGAGAGCATGAAGCAGACTTTCGTCGTTGAAAACATGCCGGGTGCAGGTAACCTGATCGGTGCCGATAGGGTAGCGAAGGCGCCGCCCGACGGCTACATGCTGGTCGTATCCGGGTCCGCTTCGCACGCAGTCGCACCAACGATGTCGAAGAAAGCCCCGTACGATCCCGTGCGCGACTTCACGCATATTGCACTTTTCGGCGGACCCCCTATCGTGCTGGCGGTAAACCCAAGCGTCCCCGCGCGCGACCTTAAAGAATTCATCGCGTACGCCAAGTCCCAGCCGGGCAAGCTGAGCTACGGCTCCCCGGGCAACGGCACGCTAAGCCATCTGGTCGGCGAGAATTTCAAGCAACTGCTCGGAATCGACATGGTGCATGTGCCCTACAAGGGGGCGGCTCTTGCGGTCAACGATTTGATTGCCGGACACATCCCTGCCATCTCGACGACGCTGACGACAGCGGCCGAGCTAATAAAGGGCGGAAAAGCGCGAGCGCTTGCAGTATCCTCGCCCTCGCGCGTGCCCGACTTTCCCGATGTCCCGACGTTCGCCGAGCTCGGCCATCCGGAACTGACGGCGATGGCCTGGTTCTCCCTGTCAGGTCCGGCTGGAATGTCGCAGGACATCGTGCAGCGCCTGAACACCGAAGTACGCCGGATTCTTCAGCTTCCCGAAGTACTTCAGCGGCTGCGGCCCGAAGGTATCGAACCGGGCAATCTCGATCCGAAGGCATTTACCGCTTTCGTCGCAGCCGAGTTGAAGCGCTGGGCGCCGGTAATACGCGCCTCGGGCGCGCAGGTTGACTGAAGCGTTAAACAGGCCACAGATTGACTACCGGATAACTTGTTTGTGGATCTTGCGTGACTTGCTCATTCAGGACACTAGAATGCAGCGGATAAATATTCACTCTGATGAGAAAGGACGACCAAGCCATGCGCGCAAAAGATATTCCAGCAGGCATATTGCCAACACAAAAAGGCCTTTACTACGGTGGTGCTTGGCACGCGCCCAAGGCCGGGATTTATGCCGACACGATTAACCCGACCTATAACGAAGTCATCACCACCGCACCGGTTGCCGATGCAGACGACGTTGATGCGGCAGTTAAGGCTGCACACGCGGCATTTCCGGCTTGGGCCGCAACCACACCCATCGAGCGCGGGCGTTACCTGCGCAAGGCCGCAGCGGTGCTGCGCGAACACGCAACGCCGTTGGCGCAGCTCGATTCGCTGAACAACGGTAACCCGGTTTCTGCGCTGTCTAGGGATGCGGGTTTCGCGGCGGACGCGCTAGAGTATTTCGCCGGCTTGGCGACCGAAATCAAAGGCGAAACCATACCCATGGGGGATGGCAACTTCAACTACACCCTGCAACAACCGCTGGGTGTGGTGGGCCGTATCGTGGCCTACAACCACCCGTTTATGTTTGCAGCGGCCAAGATGGCTGCGCCACTGGCGGCGGGTAACACAGTGGTTATAAAGGCACCCGACCAAGCGCCACTTTCTATCTTGCGACTGGCCGAGTTGGTGGGCGATATTTTTCCGCCCGGTGTAGTCAACTTTTTATGTGGTGGGCGTGCCTGCGGCGAGGCGATGGCGCGGCACCCCTTGGTGCAAAAAATCACGCTGATTGGTGGTGTGCCGACTGGCAAGACGGTGATGAAAACCGCGTCTGACAACCTGAAACCGGTGCTGCTGGAACTGGGTGGCAAAAACGCCCTGATCGCCTATCCAGACGCTGACCTGGACAAGCTGGTGAACGGCATCATCGGCGGCATGAACTTCACTTGGTCGGGGCAAAGCTGCGGCTCGACCAGCCGGGTGTTTCTGCATGAATCCATCCATGACCAGGTGCTTGAGAAAGTTGTCAAACTGCTGCCCGAGCGGCACAAGCCCGGCATTCCAACCGACCCTAAAACCACCATGGGCTCGTTGGTCAGCAAAGCCCAGCTTGAGAAAGTCAAGCACTACGTTGCTGTGGGGCTTGAAGACGGCGGGCGCTTGGTGTGCGGCGGCAAGCAACCAAACGACCCGGCTCTTAAAGACGGCTTTTTCTTTGAGGCCACGGTATTTGCCGACATGAAGCAAAGCATGCGGCTGGCGCAAGAAGAAGTGTTTGGCCCCATCATGTCGGTCTTCAAATGGGGGGACGAAGAGCTGATGTGGCAAGACGTGAACAGCGTTGACTTTGGCCTGACGGGCTCGATCTGGACGCAAAACATCAACACCGCCCACCGCGCTGCAAAACGCATTTATACCGGCTATGTGTGGATCAACAACTCCAGCCAACACTTTGTGGGCGCACCGTTCGGCGGGGTCAAGCAGTCCGGCATCGGCCGCGAAGAGTGCTTTGCCGAGTTGCTTGAATTTACCTACACAAAAAATGTGAATTTGAAGCTGGATTAGCCGCCAATAACCTCTATTTGTCGATGTCCCCTATACAAAGGTATTTCATTTCCAGGTATTCGTCCATGCCGTGTCTAGAGCCTTCGCGGCCCAGGCCTGACTGCTTGATGCCGCCAAAGGGCACATGCTCGGTTGCGATCACGCCGACGTTGATGCCGACCATGCCGTATTCCAGCGCTTCGGCCACGCGGTAGATGCGGCCAATGTCGCGGCTGTAAAAGTAGCTGGCCAAACCAAACTCGGTGTTGTTGGCGGCATCAATCGCCTCCTGGTCTTTGTGAAACCTGAACACGGGTGCAAACGGGCCAAAGGTTTCTTCCTTGGCGCACAGCATGTCGGCGGTGGCTTCCGAGATGACCGTCGGCTCAAAGAACTGGCCTTCCAGCTTGTGGCCGCCCACCAACAGTTTGCCGCCCCTGGCAATCGCATCGGCCACATGGCGCTGTACCTTGTCAATAGCGGCATCTTCAATCAGCGGACCCTGCGCCACGCCGTCTTCAAAGCCGTTGCCGACCTTGAGCAGCCTGACCTTGGCGGCAAATTTTTCGACGAACTCGTCATAGACCCGGTCCTGCACATAAATGCGGTTGGCGCAGACGCAGGTCTGGCCGGCGTTGCGGTATTTGCTAGCCATCGCGCCTTCGACGGCCGAATCGATGTCGGCATCGTCAAACACGATGAAGGGTGCGTTACCCCCGAGTTCGAGCGACATTTTCTTGACGGTGGGGGCACTCTGCGCCATCAGGATGCGGCCGACTTCGGTGGAGCCGGTAAAGCTGATGTGGCGCACGATATCGCTGGCGCAAAACACCTTGCCGACCGCAATCGAGTTGTCGCTGTCGGCGGTTAACACATTGAGTACGCCAGCCGGAATGCCAGCGCGCATGGCCAGCTCGGCGGCGGCCAGTGCCGTCAGTGGTGTCAGCTCTGCCGGCTTGATGACAACGGTGCAACCGGCGGCTAGCGCAGGTGCCACCTTGCGGGTAATCATGGCCAGCGGAAAGTTCCACGGCGTGATGGCGGCGCACACGCCAATCGGCTGCTTCAAAACCGTCAGGCGGCGGCTGTTGTCAAACTGTGGCAAGGTCTCGCCATTGACGCGCTTGGCTTCTTCGGCGTACCACTCGACAAAGCTTGCGCCGTAAGTGATTTCGCCTTTGGCTTCGGCATAGGGCTTGCCCTGCTCGGCGGTCAGGATGCGGCCCAGGTCTTCCACGTTGGCCATCAAAAGCTGGTACCACTTCATCAGAATGGCGTGGCGCTGCTTGCCGGTTTTGCTGCGCCAGGCGGGCAAGGCCGCGTTGGCAGCCGCAATGGCGGCTTGCGCGTCTTTGGGGCCAAGGTTGGCCACGTCTGCCAGCTTGAGGCCGTTCGATGGGTCATGCACATCAAAACGCGCACTGCCTGCCAGCCACTGGCCGTTGATGAGGGCGTCGGTTTTGAGTAGTGTCGGGTCGTTCAGTAGCGAAAGGGGTGATGTTTTCATGTCCATGGTGGTCAGTGGTATGAGTTGGGGATGAAGGCAGAGCCAAACGGTCAAGCGTAGCCGGTTTTCAGGTTTGTCGCAGTGCCGTTTGCGACAAGACCGATGGCGCCAGTTGCGACCGAGAGATTCATCGTCCAGGGTGTCGATCAACCACTGTGCGGCGGCACGTGGCCGCCTGGCTCATGACGGTTAACCGAGTTTGATCATGACATGGCGCGCAACCGTGTAGTCTTCAAGCGCGTACATCGACATGTCCTTGCCGTAGCCGGAGGACTTCAGTCCGCCGTGGGGCATTTCGTTGACCAGCATGAAGTGTGTGTTGATCCAGGTGCAGCCGTATTGCAGCTGCTTGGCCACGCGCATGGCACGCCCCACATCCTGAGTCCAGACGCTGGAGGCCAGACCGTATTCCGAGTCGTTTGCCCAGCCCACTACTTGCTCGGCATCGGTAAACCGGGTGACCGACACGACCGGGCCGAATACTTCGCGCTGCACGATTTCATCGTCCTGGCGCGCACCGGCAATCACGGTCGGCTCGTAGAAGTAGCCTGCGCCGGGGCGCAGCTTGCCGCCGGTGGTGATTTCCATGTGACCCGCCATCTGGGCGCGCTCCACAAAGCTGGCAACCCGGTTGCGCTGGCGGTCGGAAATCAGCGGGCCCAGTTCAACGCCGTCCTCATCCTGCGTGCCCATCTTGAGGGTGGAGACCGCACTGGTGAGTTCCGCCACCAGTTTTTCGTAGATTTTGGGGCCGGCATAAACGCGGCACGCCGCTGTGCAGTCCTGACCGGCGTTGTAGTAGCCAAAGGTGCGCAGTCCGGCCACCACTTCTTCCAGGTTGGCATCGTCAAACACAATCACCGGCGCTTTGCCGCCGAGTTCGAGGTGGGTGCGCTTGAGCGTGCCGGAGGCGGCCTGCAGAATCCGGCGTCCGGTAGAAACATCGCCGGTGACCGACACCATGCGGACCTGTGGATGCTCGACCAGCAGTTGACCCACACTGCTGCCCCGACCACACACCACGTTGAACACGCCCTTGGGCAGAATGTCCATGGCTAGGCGGGCCAGCAGCAGGGCGGTTAGCGGTGTTTGTTCGCTGGGTTTGAGCACGACGGTGTTGCCGCCTGCGAGTGCCGGCGCTATTTTCCACGCGACCATCATCAGCGGGTAGTTCCAGGGCGCAATCGACGCCACCACGCCGATGGGGTCGCGGCGGATCATGCTGGTGTGCCCGCTCAAGTACTCACCGGCAATCGAGCCGGTCATGCAGCGCGCAGCACCGGCAAAGTAGCGAAAGCAGTCGGCAATCGCCGGTATTTCGTCACCCAGGGCGCGTGCATAAGGCTTGCCGCAGTTGAGCGACTCAAGCCGGGCGAACTGTTCGGCATTCGCTTCAATCAGGTCTGCCAGTTTGAGCAGCAGACCGGCGCGCTCTCCCGACGTGGTTTGCGACCAGGTCGAGAAGGCGCGGCTGGCGGCAGAGACCGCTCGGTTGATCTGCTCGGGTGAGGCTTCCGGGACGATGCACAACACTTCCCCGGTGGCCGGATTGAGGATGGGCTCGTTCGGTCCTTCGCCTTTGACCAGTTGCTGGTCAATCAGCAGGTCGGTGGGAAACTGTACGCTGGTGTTGAGGGGGTGTCGCATGGTCTTGGTTCCTTGTGGCGGGTCTATGCAAAAACTTGTCATTCAGTACAACCGGCTCAGCGGCTAGTACTGCGGCTCAGAAATAGAGGAACAAAATGAAAACGATGGATTTTCCCGTCTGGCTAGGCGAGAGGAGGCGACATAGCCGTAGCTATGACAACGACGAACAACAACGCCAGGCGGGAAAAGACGCGTTTTCATGTTTCTTTATTTCTGAGCCGCAGTACTAAGGCTGTCCTCGTCAGAGCGGGTCAGCCAATAGGCGGCAACGATGGGGATAAAGGTCAAGGTAATGATGATCACGGCCACTACATTGGTGACAGGCCGTTGACGCGGTCGAATCAGTTCCTGAAACATCCAGATCGGTAGTGTGGTTTGTTGCCCGGCGGTGAACGTGGTCACAATCACCTCGTCAAAACTCAGGGCAAAAGCCAGCAAGCCACCGGCCAGCAGGGCCGAGCCGAGTTGCGGCAAGAGTACGTAGCGGAAGGTTTGAAACGCGTTGGCGCCCAGGTCCATCGAGGCTTCCAGCAAGGACGGGCTGATGCGCCGCAGCCGCGCCACCGCGTTGTTGTAGACCACCACGACGCAGAAGGTGGCGTGACTGATCACGATGGTCCAGAAACTAAATGGGATGTCCATCGAGTGATAGGACGAGCGCAGTGCAATACCGGTGATGACGCCGGGCAGGGCGATGGGCAAGATCAGCAGCAGGTTGATCGCCTCGCGGCCAAAAAACTGGGTGCGCGCCAGTGCGCCAGCGGCCAGTGTGCCCAGCACCATGGCGATGCCGGTGGACCAGAGCGCCACCTGAAATGACAACTTCATGGCGTCCCACACGTCCTGGCGTTCCATGGTCACTGCAAACCATT